>CAZNZH010000190.1:0-8998 GCA_964577445.1 uncultured Myxococcales bacterium | reverse complement strand
CGCCACCGCCGAGCGCGCGCTCGAGCTCGTCGCGGGCGGCGGCTTCGCGAGCTGGTCTTTCGACCTCATCTTCGGATTAGCCAAGCAGACACTTGCAAATTGGGACGAGACCCTGACCCGCGCCCTGGCCTACGCGCCGCCGCACCTGTCGGTCTACGCGCTGACGGTGGAGCCGCGCACGGTGCTCGCGCGGCGGGTGCGCGACGGCAAGGTGAGGCTCCCCGGCGACGCGATGCAGGCGCGGATGCTCTTCAGAGCCCGCGAACGCCTGCGCGGCGCCGGCATGGTGCACTACGAGGTCTCCAGCTACGCGCTGCCCGGCCACCGCGCGGTGCACAACTCGAGCTACTGGGAGCTGCGGCCCTATCTGGGCCTGGGCCCGGGGGCGCACGGGTTCATCGCGCCCGAGCGGCGGGTCAACGTGCGGCGGCCCGCGGTCTACATCGCCCGGGCCACCGCGGGCGATCCGACCGAGAGCGTCGAGCCAATCGACCCGGAGACCCTCGCCTTCGAGCGGGTGATGACCGGCCTGCGCGATCTCGAGCGTGGGGTGGAGCTCGCGCCGGATCTCGGGCGTTTCTTGCCGCCAGCGCTCGCCGAAGTCGAGGCGGGGCGCCTCCGCCTCGAGGGGACGCGCGCCTGGCTGACCGAGGACGGGCTGCGGCTGATGGACTCGGTGCTGCTCAAGCTCTTGGGCTAAGGGCCGCTCCGCCACGCGCGCAGCGGGCCGCTAAACCCCGCTACTTCATGCCCGCGGCGGGCCACAGATCCGCGCTGACGGCCGCGCTCAGTCCGCCGCGCTCCTCGGCCTCGCCCAGGGCCTGCTCCCAGTCGCGAAAGCTCGCGCCGGCCCGCCACGCCTTGAGCGCCGCCAGCCCCGAGTCCTGGCCGCCCTGGCTCATCCGGTACTCGACCCAGGCCCACTTCGCCGAGGTCGAGCGCACCTCGGCCGCCCCGCGCAGGCCCCGCTCCAGCCGCGCCAGCGTCCGCTGGACCTCGGGGATGCCCGCGTAGGGCGCGTCGCCCAGCGGCGTGTGCAGCTTCGGCACCAGCGGCGAGATGCCCAGGGCGGTCGGCAAGATCTTGCCGATCTCCTGACACAGCGCGATCAGCTCGTCGATGTCCTCGTCGCGCTCGTCGGGCAGCCCCACGATGACGTACATCTTCATCCGCACCATGCCGGCGTCGCGAGCGAGCTGGGCCGCGTCGATGAGGTGGCGAGCGCGGATCCCTTTGGCGAGCTTGCCTCGCAGGCGCTGACTCGCGGCGTCCGAGGCCACCGTCATCGTCCGGTAGCCGCCCTGTGCCAAAAGACCCACGAAGTCGGCGTCCAGGCGGTCCGCGCGCAGGCTCGACATGCCGACGCCCTTGCCCATGGCGATCACCCGGCGCAGGGCCTCGCGGATGCCGCTCCACTCGCTGACGGCGGCGCCGACGAAGCCCACCCGCGGCGCGTGGGCGGGGATGTGGCTGAGCACCTCCTCGAGCTCGGTCTCGCGTAGCGGGCTCTCGGGCGCGCGCACCAAGCAGAACTTGCAGTAGCGAGGGCAGCCGCGGCTCGCCTCGATGAGGAACATGTTCGACAGCTCGGTGTGCGGCGTGATGATCTGGCCGACCGCTGGCAGCACGCCGACCGTGACCTTCTGGGTCGCCGGCACGCGGTCGCCGTCGCGCTCGGGGATCCACGCCCCTTCGATTCGCGAGGCGCCATCGAGCAGATCGTCGCGATCTCGGGCCGTCTCCAGCACGTCCATCAGCGCGTCGACGGCCAGCTCGCCGTCGCCGATGATGGCGAAGTCGATGAAGGGCCCAAAGGGCAGCGCGTTGGACGACGTCAGCGGCCCGCCCAAGATGACCGGCGGGTGCCCGGCGCCGCGATCCGCGCGCAACAGCGGGATCCCGGCGAGGTCGAGCAACTCGAAAAACCCTGTGATATCGAGATCATAGGTCGGTGAGAAGGCCACGACATCGAAGGCCGAGAGCGGGCGGCCGGTCTCGAGCGAGGCGGGCGCGAAGCCGCGGCGGCGAAACTCGGCGATGTCGTCAGACAGGATGACGCGCTCGGCGGCGATGCCCGGCCGCGAGTTCATCATCCGGTAGACGACCTGGTAGCCGAGGGAGCTCATGGCCGTGCGGTAGGGGTTCGGGTAGCACAGCGCGATGCGCAGCGGGGCGTCGCGGGTGATGGTGCCCAGCTCGTCGGCCAGCAGGGCTTTGCGCTGCTGCTCGGGGTCCAGGCGCGCCTGGCGCTCGCGGTGGACGCGCTGGTCCTCGCGGCTGAGGCGCTTTCGGGCTTTGGGTGGGCGTGGCACGGGCGCTCTCTAGCTGGACCTGGGCGCCTTGGCAACCGGCGGGGCGAGTGCGGCGAGGTCGGACGGGGTGTTGACGTTGGTGAAGGCGGCGCGCAGCGCCTCGGGGACCTCGGGGCAGTGGACGCCGGGGAGGTCGGCCAGCAGGCGCGGGGCGGGGCGGCCGGAGCTGGCGAGGGCTTCGAGATCGCGGGCGATGGCGGGCTCGTAGACGGCGAAGAGCGGCTCGAGCCGGCCGTCCTGGCGCGGGATGACGGCGAGGCGGCCGGGGCGGCGCTCGGCGATGAGCCAGCGGGCGGCGTCTGCGGTGATGCGCGCGAGGTCGCAGGCGGCGATTATCCAGGCGGCATCAGGGGATTTTCGCGACGCGGCGACCAGAGCGGCCAGCGGGCCTCCGACGTCGGGGGCGTCGACGAGGCGCGGGTAGGCGTCGAGGTCGGGGGGGACGGCGCCGTCGCCGCCCAAGACGAGGTCGGGCGTCACCGCGGCCAGAGCGCGGGCGACCCAGAGGGCGATGGGCTCGCCGTCGACGAGCAGGAGCTGCTTGGGCCGGCCCATGCGCTGGCTGCGCCCGCCGACGAGCAGGAGCGCGCGCAGAGGTGCCAGCTCAGCCAAGTCGGGGGGCGAGGTTCGCCAAGGTGTCTACCGTGTAGCCGTCGCGCAGATCGGTCAGGACGCGGCGAAAGAGCACGAGCTTTTGGTCCAGCGGCACGCGGAGATCGGGCTGCTTGAGCAGGGCGGGGTCGATGCCGTCGGCCTCGAGATCACAGAGATCGATGCCGTGAAACTCGAGATTTACGAAGGGCAGACGGTGCAAGAGCGGCTTCGCCAGCGCGTAGCCGCGCAGCCCCATCATCAAGAGGCTGGTGCCGATAAACGGAAAGCGGATGCCGGGGAGGACCGTGACGGGCAGCTCCAAGATGCCGGCGCGGCGGTGCGGGTGGCGCGACTGCCACATGACGCGCGGGTGGTCGAGGATGGTCTGGCTCTGCTGGCCGCGCAGGCGCATCGAGGCGAGGACGGCGGCCTTGGCCAAATAGTAAGGCGGCGACGGGAAGAGCGAGCTGTCGTAGGTGAAGCGCTGCTCGGTTAGGACCTCCAGCACCAGGTCGGTGATGGTGTAGCCGGGGGCGCGAAAGCCGACGACGCGCTGGCCGGTGGCGTCGGCGATGGCTTCGCGGGAGCGGCGCAGCTCCAGCTCGATGGCGGTGCGGCCCTTGCGCGTGAAGTCGTAGGGGTGTGACCAGGTGTGGCTGGCGATCTCGTGGCCGGCGCGGGCCAGCTCGCCGCAGATGCGGTGCGCAGACGGCCACCGCTCGAGATCCTGGGCGACCACGAAGAAGGTCGCGCGCAGGCCCAGCTCGCCGAAGAGCTCGGCGAATCGCGTGACGCCGCGCTCCCAGACCGCGTTGGTCGCGGCGGCCTCGTCGAGCCCGTGGATGCGGTAGTAGAGGTAGAGGCTGTCGACGTCGACGTTGACAGCCGCGAACCGGCCTGCCGCTCTTGCCACTACTTGCGGGCCTGAAAGCGGATGGCCCAGGTGAGCCGGGCTATCGACTTCAGCACGTGGGGCACGCGCTTGGTCAGGTTGATGCTCGGCGGGCGCTTCTCGTGAATCGTCACCGGGATCTCCATCAGGCGGTAGCTGTCGCGCTCGGCCCGGATGACGAACTCGCTGGCGAAGATGTCCTTGTCGACGATGCAGCGGCTGACCACGGGCAGCAGGCGCTCGCGGTGGAAGGCCTTGAGGCCGTGGGTGTCGGTGCCGTGAAAGTCGAGCAGCACGCGCAGTATCGTGTTCAGCACCACGGTCGCGCTGCGGCGGAAGAGCGGCCGCTGGTCGTGGGCGTCCTTGTGGGCCTTCGACCCGATGACCATATCGGCCTGATCGGCCTTTAGGATCTTGAGCGCGCGCTCGTGAAAGCCCACGTCGCAGATGTCGATCTCGTCGCAGAGGACGAACTTCCCGCGCGCCTCGAAGATGCCGCGGCGCAGCGCCTTGCCGTAGTTGGGCTCCGGGCTGTGCAGCGCGCGGACCTGCGGGTACTTGCGCTCGAGCCCGTAGGCCATCTCGAGGGTGTCGTCGGTCGAGCCGTTCTCGCTGATGATGATCTCGTAGTCGAGGTCCGGCAGGCGCTCGGCGAGCTTGACGATGAGGTCGTTGATGGCGCTGGTGAGCAGCCCCTCCTCGTTGTAGACCGGGATGACGAACGACGCGGTCGGCTGGGCTTTCGTCTCGGCCATCTCTGTCTCCGGCTGCGAGGGGCAGTTTGGGGCGGTGGCTGCGGGCGCAGCGCGGCGCTGGGTGAGTCACCGGCGGGCCGGTATACTCAGCCGCCACAAGCCGTGTCAACGAACAACCCGCCGCACAACGGTCCCGCCGCGGGTGCGGTTGAGAGAGGCAGAGCACCCATGAGCCGCGGGCATTTCATCGGGTTGAACCACCATCGGCTGATGCTGGCCGACCGGCTGCGCATGGGCGCGTACCAGGCCGCCATCGCCGAGCGCGTGCGGCCGGGCATGCGCGTGCTGGACTTGGGGACGGGCACCGGGATCTTGGCGCTGTGGGCCGCGCGGGCGGGGGCCGAGGTCGTCGCGGTCGAGCCCCACGACGTCATCGCGGTGGCGGAGCGCATCGCCGAGGCCAACGGGCTGGGCGACCGCATCCGCTTCATCAAAGGCGACGCCCGCGAGCTGACGCTGCCCTGGCCGGTGGACCTCGTCGTCACCGAGTGCATGGGCAACCTCTTCATCACCGACGAGATGCAGCCCGTCTTGCGCGACCTGCCGCGCCACCTCGCGCCGGGCGGTCAGACCCTGCCTCAGCGCATCGCGCTTCGCTTCGCCGCGGCGACCCTGCCGCTGTGGCGCGAGCAGTCGTTTTGGCGCGAACCCATCGGCGGCTTCGACTTCTCGGCGGCCGCCGACTTCGCCGCGCAAGCCTCCTATGTCGTCGCCTGCGAGCCCGAGTTCGTCGCGACCGAGGCCCAGACGGTCCGTGATTTCGCCCTGGTCGACGCCCCGGACACCCTGGATTTACCTGTGGAATTGACGGTGACGCGCGCTGTCCGCCTGCACGCGCTGATCGGCTGGTTTGACGCCCGGCTCACCGAGCGCGTCGCGCTGTCCACCGCGCCCGGCCAGCGCACCCACTGGGGCCAGATGGCGTTTCCGCTGCCCGAGACCGCGGTGCTGCCCGGCGATCGCGTCGAGGGGCGCGTGACGCTGGCGATGGACGACGCCGGGCGCTCGCACTATATCTGGGCCGGGCGCGTCGTCCGCCCGGGCCGCGCCGACGTGTCCTTCTCACGCGACACGCGCCGCCGCTTCGAAGGCGGGGCGGACCTGCCTGGAGGCTGAGGATGTTCTGGATCATCGTGGCGCTGCTCGTCGGTGGCGGCTGGTTTTTCTGGCGGCGCCGCAAGCTGCGGCTGGCCAAGACCGACAGCCGGCGTCAGGAGATCGCGGCGCTGAGCGGCCCGAACTACGTCGGGTGCTCAGCGACGGTCATCTCCGAGCGGCTCGACGACAAGAGCGGCCGGGTGCGCCTCATCGACCCGGCGTCGGGGCGGGCGAAGGAGCTCGAGGCGCGGGTTGACGCCGGTGACGGCCCCGTCAAGCGCGGCGAAGAGGTGCTGGTCATCGAGTGCGGCTCGGGGGAGCAGCCGCTGGTGGTGGTCCCCAACGAGCTGCCGCGCCTGGAAGACCTGTCGTGAGCGCGGTGGCCATCGCGTCGGCGGCGGCCACGGTGGCGAACTTGGGGCCAGGGTTTGACGTGCTCGGGCTGTGTCTGGCGGGGCCGCGCGACCGGGTGCGCGCCGAGCTGACCGCGGACGGGCGGGTCGAGCTGGTCGCGGTCGAGGGCGACGGGGGCCGGCTGTCGCGCGAGGCGCTGGCGAACTGCGCGGGGGTGGCGGCGCAGGCGGTGCTCGAGCGCTTCGGGCCGCCGGGCGCGGGCGTGCGGCTGTGGCTTGAAAAGGGCCTGCCGCTGGGGTCGGGGCTCGGGAGCTCGGCGGCGTCGGCGGTGGCCGCGGCGGTGGCGACGGCGCACCTGGTGTGCCCACGTGTGGAGCGGGTCGAGCTCTTGGGCGCGTGCCGCGAGGGCGAGCGCTTGGCGACCGGCAGCCCGCACCCAGACAACGTAGCGCCGTCGCTGCTGGGCGGGCTGGTGGCCTGCCTGCCGCGCGAGGGCGAGGCGGTCGAGATCGTGAGGCTCGCGCTGCCCGCGGGGCTTTATGTGGCCTGCGTGAAGCCGGACATCGAGGTGCGGACGGCGGACGCCCGGGCCGCGCTGCCCCTGGCGCTGCCCGTTCCCGAGGTGGTGCGGACCCTGGCGGCCATGGCCGGGCTGGTGACGGCGCTGGCGCGCGGGGATCTCGGGCTGGCCGGTCGCTGTCTGGATGACCGGGTGGCGACGCCCTACCGCAAGCGGCTCATCCCCGGCTACGACGCGGTGATGGCCGCGCTGCTCGGGGCGGGCGCGGTCGGCGGAGGGATCTCGGGCTCGGGGCCGACGGTGTTCGCGCTGGCCGCGGACCTCGAGAGCGCCGAGCGCTCTGCGGCGGCCATGGTGGCGGCGTTTGCCGGGGTCGGGCTCGAGGCGATGCCTATCGTGAGCGCGGTGGACCCTGGCGGGGCGCGCGTCGAGGGCTCGCCGGACTGAACCGTGGTTCAGTCGGGGAAGATCACCATCCGGCTGATGATGGCCAAGAGCAGGTTCGACGAGGCGTGGACGACCACGGAGGCGCCGATGTTGCCGGTGCGGGCGCGCAGCCAGCCGAAGAGCAGGCCCGGGAAGAAGACCAGCAGGCGGTGGGCGCCGGGGATGAGGATGGGGTGCAGCACTGCGAAGGCGGCCGACGCCCAGATGAAGCCCCAGCCGAGCCGCGCGCCGGCGAGCCGCCAGGGGGTGCCGAGGCGTTGATCCAGGCGGGCTTGCAGGTAGCCGCGGAAAAACCACTCCTCGGGCAGCGCCACCAGGCCCAGGTGGACGCAGAGGAAGATGGGGATCCACCACAGGGAGCGCGAGCCTTCGACGCGGCCGTCGGCGCCGGCGCTGCGCTCCCAGGCCCCGAGGGCGAGGGCGCCTTCGGGGATCGGGGCGCCGTCCATGGTGAGCGCGAGCTCAAATCGATCGACGCCATCGAGGGAAAAGCGAAGTCCGCCGCCCGGCGGCGTGCGGACGGAGCGGTCGGGGCCGGGCCGGGCCGGCGCCGAGGCGCGAGGCAGGCCGGACTCGCCGCACTGGGCCAGGCGTGGCGCCGTGGCGTCGTTCAGTGCGCCCGCGCCGCGGAAGGTGACGCTCACCCCACGGCCGGGCGGCGCGATGACCCAGAGCTCGTCGCCGGTCGCCCAGACGGACGTTCGGGTGCGGTCGGCGGCGCAGGGGTGGGGCGGGATGTCGCGCACGTCTTCGTCCCAGCGCCACAGCGCCTGGGTGGACCACGCCGAGGTGGCGCCGCGCGCGACCGTCTGGACGAGCTGATGGCCGATGGTGAAGAGCGGGAAGACGACGGCCATCGCCAGCGCGGACCACGCCAGGGTCTGGCGCCAAGGCCCGAGGTCCACGCCGAGGTCGTCGATTCGCGTGTCGCTGCCTCGCAAGACGTAGCTGGGCACGACCAGCAGCAGCGCGGCCAAGAGCGCCTGGAGGTAGCCCGAGATCGGCGGCCACAGCAGGGCGAGCAGGGCCAGGAGGCCGGTGCCGGCGTAGACGAGGGCCAGCGAGCGCAGGATCTCGCCCGTGGCTGCGGGATTGGGCGGCTCGGGGGGCGTACTCACGTCGTTGACTTCGCGCCTTTGGGCGGGTTAACTCTGCGCCACCTAAGGAGGGTACGCGGACGTCGGCGGCTCCCGACCAGGCCGATGTCATACCCTCCCCGCCTCCGGAAGCGTAGCATGAACAGACCCGGCTTGAGCCCCCGCCCCGTTCGGGCTCCCCTGCTGGCAGGCCTCGTCGTGACCGCGCTCTGCGCCGCGGGCGTGGCGCGCGCGGCGAGCCCCACGGCCGCAGGTGGCGACCCTGAGCCGACCCGTGTGCTGCTGGTACCGATGCAGCGGGCAGACGAGGTCTCGTCGATCGTCTCGAGCCGCGTGGGCGACTACCTGCGCACCATCCTCGAGATGAACCACGGCCTGAAGCTCTACTCGCCGGAGACGCTTGAGAAGCCCGACCAGAAGGCGCTCCAGCGGGCCGCCGAGACCGACCCGACGCTGGTGGCCGCCGACGCCGCGCTCTGGGCCGCCAAGGAGGCCGCGAACAAGAGCGACTTCAACGGCGCGGTCGAGAAGTTCAAGGAGGCGCTGGCGCTCTATGACAAGGGCCTCGACAAGCTGGTGGACTTCGACAAGCTGGTCGACGCGGCGCTGGGAGTGAGCCTCGCGTACTTCATGGCCGGCTTCGACGACAACGGTGAGGACGCGCTCACGGCGGTGCTGGTGATTCGGCCGGACCTCATCCTCGACAAGCGCAAGGTGCCGGCGGCGGCGGCTGGCGCGCTCGAGCGGCTGCGCAAGGTCGCAGACACGATCACCTCGGGCACCACGACCGTCGAGAGCACGCCCCCGGGCGCTGACGTGTTCCTCGACGGGGTGCGCGTCGGGCAGACGCCCTGGTCGAAGAAGGGCCTCGTGCGCGGCAAGCACTACCTCCGTGTCATCGCGGACGGGGTCGCGAAAGCGGAGACGCT
>CAZNZH010000189.1:0-9015 GCA_964577445.1 uncultured Myxococcales bacterium | reverse complement strand
TGAGCCTCCAGCGCGCGAGCGGGCGTCCGTGTGATCCGCAGTATCGATGGCTCAGCCCCTCGTGTCGACGCTTGCCGCCCGGCCTGAATGAGCGGCCCCCGCGGCCGTCCCGACCCCTCGGCGCCGCGGAATGCCTGCTACCGCCCCGCCCTTTGACAGCAGGTGCCGCGTTCGGTACTACGCTCGCCCCCCGCACGGGGGCCGGAGGTCTCCGCTATGTTCAGGCTCGCGCGGCTCACCGTCGCCGCCTCGTCGCTCGCCCTCGTCTTTTCCGCGAGCGCGGCCTTCGCCGCCGACCCCGCGCCGCCGCCCGCCGTCGACGCCGCCAAGGTCACCGTCGACCAGGCCATCGACGGCGTTCACGCCTTCTACTCCAAGGTCACCGACTTCAAGGCGCGCTTTCGCCAGACCGTCACCCGCAAGCACCTGCCGCGGCCGCTGAAGAAGAGCGGCATGGTCTACTTCAAAAAGCCCGGCATGATGCGCTGGGACTACACGCAGCCCGACAAGGTCTATTACGTCTCCGACGGCGCGGTGCTCTGGTCTTATGAGCCGGAGGAGAAGGTCGTCTACAAGCTCGACGTCCGCGAGAGCGAGCTGTACTCGGCGCTGAAGTTCCTGGTCGGGCAGGGCGATCTGCGCGCCGAGTTCAACGTGACCCTCGAGGCGCCGGAGGATGGGCTCGTGGTCTTGGCCCTGGCGCCCAAGGCGGCGCAGACCAACTACAAGACGCTGCGCTTGCTGGTCGCGCCGCAGACCTTCGAGATCCGCGCCACCCAGCTCGTGGATCCTCTCGACAACGTCAGCCATATCGTGTTTGAGGGCGCGTCCTACGGCGATCTCAAGCCCGAGGGCTTCAAGTTCAAGGTGCCCAAGGGCGTGCGCGTCGAGGATCTCAAGTCGCGCGGGCCGGGCGGTGGAGGTAGCGACCCGTGACCATCGAGCTGAGCGACCTGCCCGCCACCGCGCCGCCTTCGGGCGGCAAAGTCTTCTTCGTGTCCTTGGGCTGCCCGAAAAACCGGGTGGACTCGGAGATCATGCTGGGCGAGCTGGCCCAGCGCCGCTACGAGGTCATCGACAACGCCGAGGACGCGGATCTGCTGGTGGTGAACACATGCAGCTTCGTCGAGGAGGCGCGCGAGGAGTCGGTCGACACGATCCTGGACCTGGCGCGGGCGAAGACGGAGTCGGGCGCCCCGAAGAAGCTCGTGGTCGCGGGCTGCCTCGCGCAGCGCTACGGGGCTGAGCTGACCAAGGAGATCCCCGAGGTGGACCTCTTCTTGGGCACCGGCGATCACTGGCGGATCGGGCAGATCCTCGACGGTGACGCCGCGGCGTCCGCGCTCGCCGACGGCGCCGCTCCCGCTGAGCCGGCTCCCCGCTCGGTCGTCGGGCGCCCCGGCTACAACTACGACGCCTACAGCCCGCGCCTGCTGACGACGCCGGCGTGGACCGCCTACGTCAAGATCGCCGAGGGCTGTAGCCAGGTCTGCGCCTTCTGCATCATCCCGACCCTACGCGGCGGCCAGAAGAGCCGCCCCATCGACGACATCGTCGCCGAAGCGCGGATGCTCGCCCTGGGCGGCGCCCTCGAGCTGAACCTCATCGCCCAGGACCTGACCCACTACGGCGACGACCGCAAAGACGCCGCCAGCTTGGAGGCGCTGCTCCGCGAGCTGGTCAAGGTCGACGGGATCCGCTGGATCCGCCTGCTCTATTGCTACCCCCACAACTTCACCGACGGTCTGGTCGAGCTCATCGCCACCGAGCCGAAGATCGCGAAGTACGTGGACATGCCGCTACAGCACATCGCCCAGCCGATGCTCGAGCGGATGCGCCGCCGCTTCTCCGACGACGACACGCGCCGCCTCGTCGCGAAGCTGCGCCGCGACGTGCCGGAGATGACCTTCCGGACCACGTTCATCGTGGGCCACCCTGGCGAGACCGAAGACGAGTTCAAGGCGCTGCTCGACTTCGTGAGCGAGAGCCGCTTCGAGCGCGTGGGCGTCTTCAAGTACTCGCGCGAAGACGGCACCCGCTCGGCGCGCATGGACGGCCAGGTCATGGGCATCGTCAAAGACGAGCGCTACCACCGGCTCATGATGCTCCAGCAAGGGATCTCGAGCGAGATCAACCAGGCGATGGTCGGCCGCGAGGTCGATCTGCTGGTCGAGGGCACGAGCACCGAGACCGACCTGCTGCTGCAAGGCCGCACCCAGGGCCAGGCCCCCGACATCGACGGCGTCACCTACATCAACGAGGGCTACGCGCCCGCCGGCACCATGGTCCGCGCGGAGATCGTCGAGGCCGGCGACTACGATCTGGTCGCGCGAATCCTGTGACCCCGTGACGCGACCGGTCGCGGTATTCCGCGCCGTTCCGATCAGGGTTTTTTGAGCAGCAGCGCCTTGAACTCGTGGGGCACGAGGCCCATCAGGCGGTCCTCGATCTTGTCGTAGCGCAGATCCCCGATGCGCTCGGGGTCGATGGCGCCTCGGAGCAGGTCGGCGACCATGGTGTCGGTGTAGGCGCGCTTCTCAAGCGTCACGCCGGCCTCCGCCAGCATCGCGGTGAGCGCGCGGAAGTAGCTGCGCGTCGTGGCCAGCCCGCGGACGTCGCGGTCCATGTCGATGAGGTCCATCACGAACGCGAAGTCGGCCTCGAAGCCGACGGCCTTGGCCACGGTCATCAGGTGGCCGAAGTGGATGGACAGCTCGGGGTGATCGAGCTGGGTCGAGAGCACCGGCCAGCGCCCCATCTCGCCGAACTCGCTGATGAACGCGGCCCCGCCCGAGCGCAGCGCGTCGTAGGCGCGCTCGACGAAGCGGATGGCGCCGACGTTGACGTAGAAGGGGTCCGGGGCGTCGCCGATGGGGATGGTGTAGCGCGCGGCGACCTCGCCGGCCGGCCCCAGGGAGGCGAGGTGGGCTTGAAACGCCTCGCCCTCGAGCGACTCGTCGGCGAGCCGCGCCTCTTCGTGGGTCAGGCGGGCCGCGGGGAGATCGCCGATCATCTGGTTGGACACGAGCAGGTCGTAGCCTGCGCCCGGCCAGGGATCGGCCAGCGCCTCGCCCAGATGCACGGTGACCGGCAGCCCGGCCAGCTCCTCGCGTTGGCGCGCGGCCAGAGTCGGCGACAGCTCGAGGATGTCGTAGCTGACCTCGTGGCCCGACGCCTCAAGCGACTCGATGACCGCGCGGGCGACCTTGCCGAGGCCCGCGCCTACCTCGAGCACGCGCAGCGGGCCGTCCGCGATGAGGCCGCGGGCGGTCAGGCCAGCGACCAAGGCGTCTCCGTAGCGGCGGCCGCCCAGCGCCGGGTGCGGGTCGCGAAAGAGGTGCGAGAGCGTCGTCTCCTGGTGGTCGAACTGCGCGTCCGCGTCCGCGATGTCGGTAGTAGGTCTCAGGCGTCGGCAGGTCGCCCAGGGGCACCGGCGCGGGGTCGGTGTCCGGGTCGTAGGCCGCGTAGGGCATCGTGCTGGTGAGGTAGGGCGGCTGCATGTGCTGGCGCCCCTTGAAAAACGACAGCCCCACCCCCGACAGCTTCAGCGCCTGCACGTCGTGGTGGGCCAGCCGCACCACCAGCGCGGCGACCTCGGCCTCCCCGAGCTCCCCGGCCAGCGCCGACAGCCGCGCCTCGCCGTCCATGCGCTTCCAGATGCCCGCCTCCGCCGCGCTCAGCCGGTGGGTGCTGACCGGGCGGTCGCCCCAGGCCGTGAAAAAAGTGAGGCCCCCGTCTTCCTCCAGGCGCCAGACGTTCCACGGGCCGGGCACGCCGACCATGTCCCAGAGGCCGTCCAGCTCGTCCTCGCCGGGCGTCACCAGGCACTTGAACTGCTGAAAGATGCCAACAAAGCTCTCCGGGGTCTGCTCGCCAAAGGCGTTGCCGAACTTGCTGCACACCTTCTCCGGGTCCGTCGGCGTCCGAAAAGCCTGCAAAAACTCAAGAATATCGGGGCTCATCTTGAGGATGAAGCCGTAGAGGTCGTGGTAGAGGTAGACCTCGCCCATGTGCGCGAAGGTCGAGGTGTGGCGCGAGCGGGTGAGGGCCCGCGGATCGTGAATTACTTCGGCAGACACACGCCCTCCGTACAATCGTACCCGTCGCCGCTGCGGCAATCGCTGGATTTGGAACACAGTCTCGCGCAGAGCGTGCCGCCGGCGGGGTGCGGGCGACACGCGGTGTCGGCGGGGCAGGCGGGGCCGCCCTCGCCGCAGCCGAGCGTGGCGCAGTAGCCCTTCGCACCTTGGAAGGTGCACACGTCTTGGGCGGCGCAGTCG
This sequence comes from uncultured Myxococcales bacterium, assembly GCA_964577445.1. Lineage (GTDB taxonomy): Bacteria > Myxococcota_A > UBA9042 > PHBI01 > JACKFB01 > JACKFB01. Next base: position 4,735 of record CAZNZH010000189.1, on the reverse strand, counting down.
GCGTGGTCGTAGCAGGCCGCGCCCGGCGAGCCCGGGCCCGCGATTCCGCAGCGCCGGCCGCCCGCGAAGGCCTTGCAGGTGTAGCCCAGGGCCTTGCGGCAGTCGGGCGGCCCGGCGCAGGCCGGCGCGCAGTAGGTGTCGAGGCACGCGTGAGCGGCGGGGCACTCGCCCGGGTCGAGGCAGAAGTCGCTGACGCAGGCGCCGGTCGACCCGTCGCACACGTCGTAGAGCGGGCAGCTCAGGTGGGTGCAGCCCGTGGGCGGCGGGCCTTCGCCTGGGCTCACCAGCCACTCGAGGTCGTAGCCCTTGCCGATGGGCCCCTCCACCCGGACGTAGATCACGCCGCCCGCGGGCACCGTGGCGCCGACGGTGGCGGTCGTCGCCGACGGGCCGCCCGAGTCCAGCGGCGTGGTCTTGTCGCTCGCGAACGCCGTGACCGTCAGCTCGCCCGCGCCGGTCGCGGTGACGCCCACCAGCACGTCGTCGCCCGGCGCCGCGCTCACGGAAAACCAATCGGGAGCGCAGCAGGTGCGCAGACCGAGGTGCTCGCCGCCGGTGCCGGTCAGCGCCGCCGCGCTGCCCGCGTTCGGATGGGGACCGAGCGCGTCCTCGACGCACTCGCCGCTGTGCTCGGCGGTGAGCTCGTAGCTCCCGGTCGCCGAGCCGGGCGGGTAGCCGGACACGCGCAAAAACCAGGTCCCCGCCCACGGGACCTTGGCCACCGCGACCGTCTCGACCGACGCGAGCGTGGCCGACTGGGAGAAGGGCGCCGTGTCGCCAGCCGACCTCCACAGCCCGAGATCCAGGTCCGCCGTGCCCAGGGTATCGAGGCTGGCCCACAGCGTCTCACCGCAGCCCAGCGCCAGCGCGTAGAAGTCGACGTCGCCTGGGCAGATCGACCGCGCATCGCCCGCAGGCGGCAAGGGCTTCGCGGTGGCAAACCCATCGTTGGGCTCGCTGGCGTCCGGCGCGCACTGGGCCGCCTCGGTCAGGGACACGCTCAGCGTGTAGGCCATGTGGAAGCTCTCCTGGCCGACCCCGGCGATCACCGCGTAGACCGTGGCGTCGGCCGCGGTCGACCAGCTCAACGACTCCGTGCTCGCCGCGGTCTCGCTGCTGGCCAGCAGCTCCTCGTCGGCGCCTAGCAGGAAGAGGTCGAGGTCGCCGGCGCCGGCGTCGAAGGCGAGCTCCAACTCCAGGGTGTGGCCGGCCAAGATCGTCAGGCGGTACCAGTCGAAATCGATGGGCACCAGAGGGGTGTCGCAGATGCTGGCCACCCGCTCGCCGGCCCCGAGCGGCGTGGCCTGCGTCGCGCTCTCGTTGGGCTCGCCCGGGTCGTCTTTGCAGTCCAGATCGCCCGTGACCGTGGTCTGGCTGACGGTGATGTCGAGGGCGGCGAAGGCCGTGTAGACCCCGTCGGTGACGGAGAAGGTGACGACGAAGGCCTTGCCCGCGGCGGAGGCCGGCGGCGTCCACGCGTAGGTCGCCCCGGACAGTGACGCGCCGTCGAGGGGTTCGCCGTAGACGGCGAAGGTGAGGGCGTCGCCGTCGGGGTCGGTGGCGGAAAGCGTCACCGCGAGGGGCACGCCCACCTTGGCGGCCACCGGCGCGAGTGGCGCAAAGACCGGCGGACCGGGGCCGGCGCCGCCCGTCACCCGCACCACGAAGCTCACCTCGAGCTTGGTCGTGAGCGCGCCGTCGCTGGCCGTGAAGGTCACGCGGACGGTCTTGCCCGCGAGGGTGGAGGGCGGGACCCACGAGAAGACGCCCGTCTGGTCGTGCAAGGTCGCGCCGGTGGGGAGCTCGCCGACCTGTCCGTAGACCACCGCGTCGCCGTCGGCGTCCGTGGCGCGCAAGACGAGGCCGTAGGCCTTCCCCACGGTCACGATCTGGTCGCCGACCGCGCTGAACACGGGCGCGTGGGCCCCCTTTTCGGTCACGACCTCGATGCGGACCGTCTCGCGGTCGAAGGCCTGTCCGTCGCTGACGACGAAGGTGAGGAACACGGTCTCGGGGCCGGTCTGGGGCGTCCACTCGAAGCGGCGCTCGGCCTTGATGACCTTCGCACCCGCCGGGAGCGTGCCGAAGACGCTGTAGGTCAGCGGGGTCTGGTCGGGATCTTCGGCCTCCACGACGATGGTCAGGGTCTCGCCGACCGTGGCGACGCGATCGCCGATGCGGGCCAGGGTGGGGGCCGCGTTTTTGAGGCCGGGGGTGTCGGGTTTGCCGATGTCGCCTGTGGGATCCTCGACGTCGGGCTCGGAGTCGGTGCCCGCGTCAGACGTCGCGTCCGGCCCGCTGGCGTCTGGATCGGCGCTGCCGCCCAGGCCGTCGCCGCCGCACGCGAAGGCGGTCAGCAACGAGGCCGCGAAGAGCGAGGTGCGGGTCATCGGGGGCTCCCGAGCAGCTCGGCGTGGAGTCGCTCGACCAAGGTGGCGACGTGGGTCTCGGCCACGGTGAGCGTGACCGCGAGCGGGCCGAGACGCAGCGACGGCGACTCCCCGCACACGCCGCGGGCGGTCGCGATGATGCCGCGCAGCAAGGTGGGCTCATCGCCGAGGCCGTGACCGACGACGGTGACGCTGCCGCGGTCGGTGCGCAGCGACACCGCGTCGCCGAAGAGCTCGCCGAGCCGGGCGCGCAAGGCGTCCAGGCGATGGGCGTCGTCGAGCGGAAACGCCAGGGTCAGGGGCCGGTCGCCGCCGCCGTCCAGCGACTCCGCGTAGGCCCCGTGCCGGTCCATCGCGTCCAGCAACTCCGCCGGATCGCATCCCGTGGCGAGCGTCACCTCGCCGAGGCGCATCCGGTGCGCGATCGCGGTCACCGGCGACGCCTCGACCCCGGGATTGAGGCGCACCACCGTCCCCGTGTCGTCGCGGGGCCCGAAGGTCGACTTGGCGAAGATGGCCACGCCGTGCCGCGACGCGTACTCCACGCAGTCCTGGTTCAGCACGCGGCTGCCGTGACGCGCCAGCGCCACCATCGTGTCGTGATCGAGGGCGTCGAGGCGCTTGGCGTCGCTGACGAGGCGCGGGTCGGCGGTGTAGACGCCGTCCACGTCGCTACAGATCTCGCAGTACTCCGCGCCCAGCGCGCTCGCCATGGCCACCGCGGTCGTGTCCGTGCCGCCGCGACCCAACGTCGTTATCTCCCGCGCGTAGCTGACGCCTTGATAGCCCGCGATGATGACGACCTTGCCCGCGTCCAGCTCGTCGAGCACCCGGTACGGCCGCACCTCGATGATGCGCGCGCGGTTGTGGCGGGTGTTGGTGATGACGCCGGACTGCGAGCCGGTAAACGAGACGGCCGGCGTCCCCAGCTCGCTGATGGCGATGGCCAGCAGCGCCGTCGACACCCGCTCGCCCGTGGACAGCAGCATGTCCAGCTCGCGTGGGTTGGGGTTTTGAGCCAGCGCCTTGGCGCGCAGCAGCAGCTCGTCGGTGGTCTTGCCCATGGCGCTGACGACCGCCACGACGCGGTGCCCGCCGCGGACCGTGTCGACGATGCGCTGGGCCACCGCGCGCACCCGGTCCAGGTCCGCCAGCGAGCTGCCACCATATTTGTGGACGACGATAGGCTGCATGGCGACGCATGGTAGCTTACGCGTACGCGCCGGACCAGCCAACTAGCTGCCTCACAGGCTTGCGGCGGAGCGGCCGTTGTGGTTTGAACAGGGCCCGATCCCGGGTGGCGTCAGAGAGCTCGAGGAGACATGTAACTTCATGGAATTCAAGCTATATACGGATGATGTTGCGTCCCTGGACACCCCGCTCTTGGGGGTGCCGGTGTTCGCCGACGACGGCGAGCGCGGCGCGGCCTTCGAGGCGGCCGACGCGAGGACCGGCGGGCTGCTGAGCCGCATCGTCACGGAAGAGGGCTTCAAGGGCGAGCCGGGCAAGCGGCTGCTGGTGCACACGCCCGAGGGCAAGTCCAAGCGCGTGCTGCTGCTCGGCGCGGGGAAGGCCGAGGCCGCGACGGCGCTGGACCAGCGCGGGCTGGCGTCGCTGCTCGTCAAAGAGGCGAACACGCGCAAGCTCAAGGGCGCCGCGTTGGTGCTGCCGGGTGCGGTCGCGTCCCTCGGCGCCGCGGTGGAGGGTGCGCTGCTGGGGGCTTATCGCTATGATAAGTGGAAGACCAGCGACAACGAGGCGGCGAGCTGCGGCACGTTCGTGCTGGTCGCGCCGGACGCGGCCGCGAAGGCCGGCAAGGCCGCGATCGCCCAGGCGACGGCCATCGCGACCTCGGTCAACATGGCCCGTGACCTGGTCAACGGGCCGCCGATCGAGGTGACGCCCGAGCGCTTGGCCGAGGTGGCGTCGGAGATCGCGCGCGAGCACAAGCTGGAGCTCAAGATCTTCGACCGCGCGGAGATCCAGCGGCGGGGCATGAACCTGCTCGACGCCGTGGGCATCGGCAGCGACAAAGAGCCCCGCTTCATCCACCTGACCTACAAGCCCAAGGGCGCCAACGCGAAGACTCCCAGCATCGCCCTGGTTGGCAAGGGCGTCACGTTCGATTCGGGCGGCTATAGCCTCAAGCCCCCAGCGTCCATGGAAGACATGAAGATGGACATGGGGGGCGCGGCCGCGGTGCTGGGCGCGATGAGGGCCGTGGCCACCCTCGGCTCGCCCTACGTCGTGCACGGCATCATCCCGTCGGCGGAAAACCTCGTGAACGGCACCGCCTACAAGGTCGGCGACATCGTGCGCTCGCTCAACGGCAAGTCGGTCGAGGT
>CAZNZH010000188.1:3978-9076 GCA_964577445.1 uncultured Myxococcales bacterium | reverse complement strand
TCGACCTCGCTGGCTACCTCGCTCGCGGGTCGGCTGCCGAGATGTCGGGAGCGCCCAAACGCGAGGTCCCGCGGTCCTCGTGGCCGCAGTCCAGCCCGGGTGGACCGCGTCGGAGGTCCATGCAGCCAACGCCCCAGGGTTCGAGCGCGCTTGAGAGCACCGTGTCCGTGCGCGACCTGACCTTCGCGCTCAAGCGGCTGATCGAAGGTGAGTTCGGCGCCGTCTCGGTCGAGGGCGAGGCCTCGAACGTGAAGCGCGCGTCGTCCGGCCACGTGTATTTCACGCTGAAGGACGCGGACGCCCAGATCTCCTGCGTCATGTGGCGCTCGACCGCGCAGCGGGCCAGCGTGCAGCTCGCGGACGGCATGCAGGTCGTGGCCTTCGGCGACGTCCAGGTCTACGCGCCCCAGGGCAAGTACCAGCTCATCGTCTCGCGCGTCCGCGAGTCGGGGCTGGGCGCGCTGCTGGTGCGGCTGGAAGAGCTGAAGCGGCGGCTGAATGACGAGGGCCTCTTCGACCTGGCCAAAAAACGCGCCCTGCCCTTTCTGCCCCGTCGCATCGGCGTGGTCACCGCGCCCACGGGCGCCGCGATCCGCGACATCCTCACGACGCTTCACCGGCGCTATCCGGCGCGGGTGCTGCTCTACCCGTGCAAGGTCCAGGGCCCGGGGGCGGCGGAGGCCATCGCCCGCGGCGTCGAGGTGCTCGGCGCCATCGACGACATCGACGTGCTCATCGTCGGGCGCGGCGGCGGCAGCATCGAAGACCTCTGGGCTTTCAATGAGGAGGTCGTCGTTCGCGCCGTCGCCGCCTGCCCAAAACCGGTGGTCAGCGCCGTGGGGCACGAGGTCGACACGCTGCTGTCGGACTGGGCCGCCGACGCGCGCGCGGCGACACCGACGGCGGCGGCCGAGCTGGTCGTGCCGGACATCGAGGCGCTGCGCGACGTGCTCGCCGACCAGCAGGATCGGCTCGAGCGCGCGATGCGGCGCCGCCTCGAGCGCGCCCGCGCCGACCTGGCCGCGCGCACCGCTCGCCTCGCCGACCCACGCCGCGTCGTGGCCGAGCGCCAGCAGCGCCTCGACGAGCTGACGGGCCGCCTCGAGGTCGCCCTTCGACGCCGAACCGCCCGCGCCCGCGAGCGCCACGCCAAGCTCGGCGGGCGCCTGCACAACCTGCACCCGCGGCTGCGCCTCCGAGCCGCCCGCGCGGACCACGGCACCCTGCTCCGCCGGCTGCGCGCCGCCATGGGCCAGCGCCTCGACGCCGAGCGCCGCCGCGTCACCGAGCTAGACCACGCGCTGCGCCTGCTCAGCCCCACCCACAGCCTGCAACGCGGCTACGCCATCGTGCGCGACGGCTCCGGCCATGTGCTGCGCGCCAGCCACGACGCCACACCGGGACAGGCCCTCTCGATCCTGCTACACCGAGGCGCGCTCGACGCCGTCGTGCAACACGTCGTCCCCCGCCACGCTTGGGAAGCGGAGCCCTCCGACCCATGAGCCCCACCCCGCGCATCCTCGTCGTCGATGACGAACCGAACATGCGAACCATCCTGCGCGGCCTGCTCGAGCGCGAGGGCTACGCGGTGGTCGAGGCCCACAATGGGCGAGAAGCCATGCGCACCCTCGAGCGCAGCGGCGGCGACGTGCATGTGGTCATCACCGACCTGCGCATGCCCGACATCGACGGCATGGCCTTGCTGGCACACATCTCGGAGCGCTACCCGGGCCGGCCGGTGGTCATGATCACCGCCCACGGCTCCGTCGACACCGCGGTCGAGGCGATGAAGTCGGGCGCCTTCGACTTCGTCACCAAGCCCTTCGACGCGACCGACCTGCGCGCCGTGGTTCGCAAGGCCGTGAACACGGCCATGGCCCAACTGGACTCCCTCGAGGAGGCAGGCGCGGACGGGGAGCTCGGTGAGGACGGACGCTTCGGCATGGTCGGCGTGTCCAAGGCGATGAACGAGGTGTATTCGGTGCTCGCGAAGGTCGCGAACACCCCGACGACCGTCCTGATCTCGGGCGAGAGCGGGACCGGCAAAGAGCTGGTCGCGAGCGCTCTCCACCATCACTCGTCGCGCGCCCGGCGCCCCTTCATCCGCGTCAGTTGCGCCGCCATCCCGCAGACCCTCATCGAGAGCGAGCTCTTCGGTCACGAAAAAGGTGCCTTCACCGGGGCCATCGCGTCCAAGCCCGGGCGCTTTGAGCTGGCCGACCACGGCACGCTCTTTCTCGACGAGATCGGCGAGATCCCGACCGAGATGCAGGTGAAGCTGCTGCGCGTGCTTCAGGAGGGCAACTTCGAGCGGGTCGGCGGGCTGAAGACCCTCGACGTCGACGTCCGGCTCGTCGCCGCGACCAACCGCAACTTGGCGACCGAGGTCGAGGCGGGGCGCTTCCGCGAGGATCTCTTCTACCGCCTCAACGTGATCCCGCTGCACCTGCCGCCGCTGCGTGAGCGCCGCGAGGACATCCCGCTGTTGGTTCGCCACATGCTGGTGCGCTTCAACGAGCGGCTCGGCCGCGAGGTCGAGGGGCTGACCCCGGAGGCGGTCCAGGCCTTCATCGAGTACGGGTGGCCGGGCAACGTGCGCGAGATGGAGAACGTGCTCGAGCGCCTGGTCCTCTTCTCCGAGGGCTCGCGCATCCCGCTGGAGCTGCTGCCCGACGAGATGAAAGCGGCGAGCACGACGCCCGAGCTCGAGTCGGCGCTGCGCCTGGACCGCGGCCTGACCGGGCGCGTGTCGCTCAAAGAGCTCGTCCGCGAGACCACCGCGCAGGTCGAGCGCGAGCTGATTTGTCAGGCGCTGGAACACACCGAGCGCAACGTCACCCACGCGGCGCAGCTCCTGATGATCTCCCGCAAGTCGTTGCAGAACAAGATGAAGGAGTTCAACCTGCGGGACGAGGAGTGAACCGCATGCAATCGACCCCGAAGGCCCTGTGGGGGCTCTGCGGTGCCGCCTTGGTGCTGGCGTTCGTCGCGCCCGCGGCCCTCGCGGCTCGCGTCACCGACGTCATCGACAGCTTCGAGCGGCCCCACGAAGAGCCCATCGACGTGGTCATCGACCTCGACTACGGGTACAGCGCGCGCCGCGGGGCGATCTTGCGAGAGTTTCGCTGCCTCGCCCACGACCAGGCGGTGGTCGGCCAGTTCTGCACCGACGGCAGCCGCATCGAGGACGCGCGGGAGCTCGAGGTCGAGCGCATCCGGCACACCCTCGACCTGACGCTCCGGCTGGGCATCTGGCGCAGCGCCGAGTTCTGGCTGAACATCCCCATCGTCTTGTCCGACCAGACCAAGCTGAGCTACGCCGAGGGTGTCACGGCGCAGAGCAGCACCGTGGACCCCCAGGGCACCGAGCCACCGCCGAGCCTCTTCGCGGTGCCCTCCAACGGCCCCAACCGCTCCGGCGTCGGCGACCCCACCTTTGGCGTGCGCCTGACCCCGCTGTCGTGGGCTCGCGACCCGGCGCGCGCCACCTGGGCCCTGGACCTCGCCTTGACCATCCCGGCGCGCGCGAAGAGCGGCGTCAGGCGAGCTGACAACGCGTCGGTCGGTGAGGGCCTCTGGGTCGTCGACCTCGCCACGGCGGTCTCCGCGCGCCCCATCCGGCAGGTCGAGCCCTACGCCGGCGTGGGCGGGACCCTCCGCATGCCGCACACCAACTCGCTCTTCGACGACTTCGGCCCGACCCAGACCCTGGTCTCCCCGGGCCACGGCATCCACACCATGATCGGCGTGGAGTTTCACCCCTACGAGGACCGCGCCCGTGAAGCCGTCTTCACCATCGATGTCGGCGGTCGCCTCGACTACACCTTCGAGGGGCGCAACTACACCGATCTCTTCGACGCGCTGGGCGGTTCGGCCTGCGACGGGCGCGACTCCGCTTCGCCGTGCAGCCTCACCACCTTCGACCGGGGCGACATCGACCCCGCCACCGGCCGGCCGCGCAAGTCCGACGGCATCACCGACGTCGAGCAGTTCGGCACGCTCTCGACCTGGCTCGGCGTGCGCTACCAGCCCGTGCGCTGGGTCTCCCTCGGCGCGCGCTTCAACTTCGCCTACGAGCTGCCGCACTTTCTGACCTTCGCCGACGCGGGCAAGGACCTCGACGGCGTCAACCAGGTGCAGGCGTCCAACCAGTCAGGCCAAAACGAGTTCAACCCGGTCTACAACAGCCACATCGACAGCCTGGGCTCGCGTTTCCGCACCGGCGGCATCCGAACCATGGGCTTCACGCTGTCGCTGAGCGGCAAGTTCTGACGGCGGCGAGCACCTCGCGGGGCCAGGCGCTCGCCGCCCGCCCCCCTACCGAAGCTTCGCGACCGTCGCCGCCATGCGCTCGAGGCCCTTCTGGATGTCCTCGATGGAGCAGGCGTAGCTCATCCGAAAGAAGCCCGGCGCCCCAAAGGGCGTGCCCGGCACGCACGCGACCAGCGCGTCGTCGAGGAACGCCTCGCAGAGATCCATGTCGTCCTTGATGACCTTGTCGCCGAGGCGCTTGCCGTTGAGGCCGCGCGCGTCGGGGAAGACGTAGAAGGCGCCGCCCGGCATGGCGCAGCGAATCCCGGGGATGGCGTTCAGCCCGTCCACGATGACCTTGCGCCGCGAATCGTAGGCCGCCAGCCAGTCGTTGAGGAAGCTGTGGTCGCCCTCGATGGCCGCCAGCGCGCCGAACTGCGCGAAGGTGGTCGCGCCCGACGTCGCCTGCCCCTGGATCACGGCCATCTGGTCGATGACCTTCTTCGGCGCGCCGGTGAAGCCGATGCGCCACCCGGTCATCCCGTAGGTCTTGCTGGCCCCGTGCACGACGAAGATGCGCTCCTTCAGGTCCGGCCGCTCGCGCAGCACGTTCTCGAAGGGGCCATCGCCGTAGCGGATGTAGCTGTAGATGTCATCGGTGATGATCCACAGGTCGCGGCGCTCGGCGACCTCGGCGATCGCCCGCAGATCCGCGGCCGACTGCACCGCACCGGTCGGGTTGTTGGGGCTGTTGAGCACGATGCCGATGGTCCGGTCGGTCACCGCCGCCTCAATCGCCTCCGCCGTCAGCCGGCAGGCGTCTTCCAGCGCCGCCGCGCCGGTGCCC
>CAZNZH010000188.1:0-3968 GCA_964577445.1 uncultured Myxococcales bacterium | reverse complement strand
AAGGGTGTCGACGAACACCGGCACGCCCTCGGCCAGCAGCACCTGGTCCGGGTAGCTGACCCAGTAAGGCGCCGGGATGATCACCTCGTCGCCCGGGTCCACCAACACCTGGAAGATGTTGTAAAGACTGTGCTTTCCGCCGGTGGACACCAGGATCTCCGACGGGTCAAACCGCACGCCGTAGATCTCGGTGAACTGCCTGGCGACGGCCGCCCGCAGCTTCGGGATCCCGTTGACCGCCGCGTAGCGCGTCTCGCCACGCTCGGCCGCCGCGACCATCGCGCGGGTGATGTGCGCGGGCGTATCGAAATCCGGCTCGCCGGCCCCGAAGCTGACGATGTCTTTGCCCTCCGCGGCCAGGACCTTGGCGCGATTGGTCATCGCCAGGGTCGCCGACGGCTTCACGGAACTCATACGCTTGGCGAACTTCATCGCGCTCTCCTCAAGGTCGGTGTGCGGGTTGGGGGTTGAGGCGGCGGGCCAGCGCCGCGGCCACGGTGGGCGGGACCAATTCTGTGACGTCACCTCCGAGGGAGGCGACCTCCTTGACCAAAGACGACGAGACGTAGGACCCGGCGGCGTCAGCCGCCAAAAACACCGTCTCCAGCTCGGGCGCCAGGTGGTGGTTCATCTGGGCCATCTGCAGCTCGTACTCGAAATCGCTGGGCGCGCGCAGACCCTTCACCAGCGCGATGGCCCCTCGCGCCTTCGCGTAGTCCGCCAAGAGCCCTTCCAGCGACTCGACCACCACGCGCGGCTCATCGGGAAAGCACCCCGCGATGAGCCCCATCCGCTCCTCGAGCGAGAACATCGGCCGCTTCGACACGTTCACCGTCACCGCGATGACGACGCGATCGAACAGGCGCAGCGCCCGCCCGATGATATCGATGTGGCCGTTGGTCGGCGGGTCGAAGGACCCGGGACAGACAGCGAGTTTCTCGGGCACGGTCAACCTCTCACTCGACGCTGGCTCTATCGGAATCACTTCCACTTGGCCACCCCCAACCGATCAGGGCGCCACCATCACAATCCCGCTGTCGCCATACCGTCGCTGGTCGACCACACGGAGCCCCCGCTCGCGCCAGGACGCCGCGTCGCCCTCCTGACCGTATCGCTCCTCGACCACGATGAGCCCGCCCTCGGCCAGCCGCCCCAGCGCCACGATGCGCTCGGCGATGGGCGCCCCCAGGTCCCGGCCCCAGGGCGGGTCGATGAACACCAGGTTCCACTCGGGTCCCGCCACCAGTGAGCCCGGCAGCTCGCCGCCGTGGAGGTCATACTCCGGCCCGATCCCGATGCCCTTCAAGTTCGCCATCAACGCCGCCCGCGCCGGCCGCGCCGACTCGAACGCGTCGACGTGCGCGGCCCCGCGGCTCAACGCCTCGATCCCGATGGCCCCGGTGCCAGCGAACAAATCCGCGACCCGAGCCCCCTCCACGCGACCGCCCAGGATGCTGAAGACCGACTCCCGGACGCGCGCGATCATCGGCCGCGTCGCCAAGCCCTTCGGTGCCTGAAGCACGCGCCCCCGATACCGCCCCGCGATGATGCGCACGCTCGCCCTACTTCCAGCGCGACGCCGGATGAACCGCGTGGAACATCACCGTGAGCTGCGCGCCGCCGCCCAACTCGAGGTCGAAGTCCCAGCGCCCAAACGACACGATGCGACCGACCAGGAGCTGGCCGTCGCGAAGCACGCAGCGCACGACCGCGCCTGACTCCACCAACTCGATGAGCGCGCTGTCCTCCGGCCGCACCCGCGAGCCGCGATCGGCTGTCCCCGCGAGGTGCTCGGCAGCCACCTCGGCGTCCACCTCCCGGCCGGCCTCGATGCCCGCGACCTGGTCAGGCTGAGCCACGAGCTTCACGTCGTGCTTCTGCACCGTCACGGCCCCGCCCTCGCTGGCGCCCGCGACCCGCACATCGAACTCGTAGGTTCGCGCCTCGCTGACCTCGCCGACGACCCATGGGTTGTCGAAGGTCTGAAACGCGATGGGCGCCTTCGCGACCTCGGCGAGCTTCAGCGCGTCTCGGTCGATTCGGTGGGGCCGGTGCTTCCGGATCCGCTGCACCAGGAGCGCACGCTCGCGGCTGAGGTGCCCGCTGGCCACCTGCCCCGCCAACCCCGGATCCAGCCCCTCCTTGTCGACCAACCGCCGCGCCCGCTCCTTGCGCATCAACGCCTTGAGCACCTCGTTGAGCGTGGTCTCTCCCCGCAGCACCCGCAGCGCATGCACCGGCGGGATCCCCTTCTCCGCCGCCAGCGCGTTGGCGCGCTCCTGCTCATCGACGTCAGCGCTCCCCTTCGCGCCGTCCTTCGCGCCGCCCTTCGCCGCCGAGCCCGACTTCGCTGCCGCTCCTGCCGCCTTGCGCTGCTTCCCGCTGGGCGGCGGCGCCGAGACCGAGCGCCCCCCCGTCGGGTCGAACACCCGCCGCCCGGCCGGTCGCTTCGTCGCGCCGGCCCCGGGTGAGCTCAGCACCCGCTCGGGTCGCGGTTCGGCGGGGCTGGCCGGCGAGTCCGGCGCCCCCGAACCCGGCGCCGCGACGTCCGCGTCGGTCCGCTTCCGCTCGCCCGCGCGGCGGCGGATCGGCCCACCTGAATCACGTCCATTCATCGAACCGGCTCCTCGCCCGATGTCTGCCGCGACGCGCACGCCGCGCACGGGCACGCCCCTCGCAGATAGGCCCAGGAGTAGATGCCCTCCCGGTGACCATCCCCCCAGTGAAACGCGACGGCATAGTGGCCCATCGGCTCCACGGCGTCGATGACGATCTGGCGGTTCGCGCCCTCGGCCTGCTTCGCTGTCAGGACGTTGAACGCCTTGGGCGGCCCACCGTGAGCGCCCGTGCAGACCGCGCAGGGACAGATGCGTCGCAGCAGCGCCGGCGAGTACTCCGACGTGTGCCCGTCCGACCAGACGATGCGCGCGGCGCCCGAGTCCACCCACGACATGTCCGTGGGCTCGATGTCTTTGAATCGGCTACGCACACTTCCTCCTTCGCGCGCGACCCGAAGGCCGACTGCCTGTGGGCGAGTAGTCATGGTCCGGGGCGCCCGCCTGCCCCGGTGACCACGAGACGAAAATAGCAAAACGCAGCCTCGCTGCCCAATCCGTGTGACAGGTGCGTCATAGCTCAAGTTCTCCCAGCACGCGACCGTGGACGGGAAGGAGCGCGCCTCGGCCCGGGTTCTTGTGGCAGGACGCGTTCGTTATTGCGCGCGCGTGCGTGGCAAACGTGGACACCGAGATGGTCCTGCTGCGGGGCAGCCCTTGATGAGCCGGTTTTGGTGCGCATCTTGCATTAACCCTGTGGTGAGTTCGTTGCAGATGCCTGCCTCCGAACGAGCCGCGCGCCCTGACTAACGGAGGGCCCCATGTCTGACAAAGAACGGAAGAACGGACTCCCCACCGAGGTCACCGTCGGCAGCGACGTGGACGACGCGCAGCGCTCCGGCGGTGCGCTCGACCATGTGTTGCCAGTCCTGCCGCTGCGGAACTCGGTGCTTTATCCCGGCGCGCTCATGCCGCTGGCGGTGGGGCGGCCGAAGACGCTGCGCCTGTTGAACGCCATTGGGACGGGGGGCGTCATCGCCATCGTCTCGCAGCGTGACAAGGACATCGACGAGCCGGATCCCGAGGAGTTGTACTGGATCGGTACGTCCGCGCGCATCTTGAAGGTGCTGCCTGAGGACGAGAACACCTTGCACGTCGTCGTGCAGGGCCTCGAGCGCATCCAGTGCCGCGAGTTCGTCCAGACCGAGCCGTACATCATCGCGCGGGTCGAGGAGGGCCCGGTCGAGGACGACGAGTCCATCGAAGTCGCCGCGCTCATGCGCTCGCTCAAGCAGATGGCCAGCGAGGTCATCGAGCTCATCCCCGAGCTGCCCAGCGGCGCGACGGAGCTGCTCAACCACATCGACTCGCCCTCGCGGCTCGCCTACATGATCATGACCCACCTCGCCGTGC
>CAZNZH010000187.1:0-9085 GCA_964577445.1 uncultured Myxococcales bacterium | reverse complement strand
AAACCGACGCGCGGAAGTTCCTGAAAAGACATGAGCCAGCCACGCGACGGGAGAAAATGGGAACACCGCCTGAGGCGGTGCCTGGCAACTCGACGGGTTTGGGGCGCAGCGGCGGGTCGAAGGCGGACGCGTCGATGAGGCCCTCGAGCAGCGCGGCGTCGGTCAGGGTAGGCGGGCCGCCTCGGCCGTAGCACTGAGGCCCGGGGTCGGCGCCCGCGGACTGGGGGCCGACGCTGAGGCGCAGGCCATCGGTGGCGAGGACCGAGCCGCCGCCGGCCGCGATGGTCTCGACCTCGAGCATCGGCCGCCGAAGCCGCACGCCCGCGACGCGGACGTCGCCGTGGCGCCGCGGCAGGTCTCCGGTGTCCACGCGGCAGATGTCGGTCGAGGTCCCGCCCATGTCCAGGCCGACCGCGCGCTGAAACCCGGCCATGCGCGCGACCGCCGCCACCGCGAGCACGCCGCCCGCGGGCCCGGACAGCACGGCGTCGGGCGCGCGCAGGGCGTCGGTCGGGCAGAGGCTCCCGTCGGAGCGGATCGCCAGCGCGCCCGGTGGCAGCCGGTCACGCTCGAGCGCCCGCCGCAGCACGGGCGTCACGGCGGCGTCGACCAGGGTGGTCTCGATGCGGGCGAGGTAGCCGAGCTCCGGCGAGCACTGGTGGCCCAGGGCGACGAAGGGGAGGTCTCTTAGGGCGGCGGCCACTGCGTTTTCGTGGGCCGGGTTGCGGTGGCTGTGCAAGAGCACCACGGCCGCGGACTCCGCGCCTGCTTCGAGGAGCGCCCGCCCGAGATCCGGCGGCAGCTCCAACGCGTCGATCTCCGCGCCGTCGCTGCCGAGGCGCCCGCGGACCTCCACCACCATCTGGCACAGCGGCGGGGGCCACTCGGCGTCCGGGTCGAAGAGCTCGGGCCGGGTCTGGTCGCCGATGCTGACGAGGTCGCCGAAGCCCTCGGTGACGATGAGGGCCGTGCGCACGCCCCGCCGCGCGAGCAGCGCGTTGGTGGCGACCGTGGTCCCGACCACCAGGACCTCGACCGCACCTCGCTCGGCCGCGATCTCGCCGACGACGGCGCGGTCGCTCGGCACCTTCGCGACGTGTGTGGTGCCATCGTCAGCGAAGGTGACCACGTCGGTGTAGGTGCCACCGCGATCGACGAAAATGCGAGGGATGATGGCCCTCCATATGGTGGCCGAGCCGTGGCCACAGACGACAACGCCCACCACCCGCGAGCGAGTGGTGGGCGTTGTCTTCGGTCCTCAAGGCGAGGGCTACATGCTGAACATGTAGGTCATCGCCTTCTTGTCGCGCGTGTTGGTGACGGTGAGCGTGCGGGGGTTCCATCCGATCGAGTATTCGAGGACGTCCACTTCGCCGTCTGAGGGCGTCATGTAGATCTTGCCGCGGCGAAGCTCCCAGGTGCCCTGCTTGGACGTGGTCGGGCAGGGCGGCGCGCCGCAGGGACGAACGGTCTCGGCGGTGTACTTGCCGTCGGCGGCCATGGTGAGGCGCGACTGGCCGGACTGCCAAGTGCCAGCGAGGGCCTCCTGATCAGACATCTGCGGCTGAGCCGGTCCCGCGACGGGCTCGTCGGCCTTGGTCTGCTTCTTCTTGCAGGCGCCGAGAGAGAGGGACAGCGAGAGGGCGAGGACCGCCAGGGTCACGATGCGTGCGACAGATTTCATAGATAATTCCTCGATAATCGGAGGGGGGATGGGGGACGGCTCCCCAGGGAGGCCTGGTTGGCCCGTCAGGTGACGCCGTGGCCTCGCAACCTAGGGAGTTTGAGGCTTGCCGTCAACGCGTCCCTTGCGGGGTGACGGTCGCGCGGCCACCAATTGGGCGCGCGGGAGGAAGATGTGGAAGGTGGCGCCCTCGCCCGGCATCGAGTCCAGGCGCATGCGCCCGCCGTGCTTTTCCAGGATCTTCAAGACGATGTTCAGGCCGGCGCCGGTGCCCTCGAACTCCTCCTGGCGGTGCAGCCGTCCGAAGAGCCGGTAGATGGTGGATTCATCCTCGGCGGCGATCCCGATGCCGTTGTCGCCCACCCAGAAGTGATGCTCGTCGCCCTCGAGCACATAGCCCACCGTGATCTCGGCCACAGGTTCGCGGGCGGTGAATTTCACGGCGTTGCTGATGAGGTTGTCGAAGAGGTGATGGATGGCGACGCGCTGCGCCACGATGGACGGGAGCTTGCTGTCGATGCGGACGTCGAAGCTGCGCCCGGCGGCGTTCGCCACATGGAAGTCCACGATCTTCTGAACGATTTCGCTCACCGCCACCTCCTCAAACGCGTCCTCGGAGCGCGAGAGGTGGCTCATCTCCAGTAGCTGCTCGATCTGCTGGCTTTGCTCAGCGCAGCAATCGACCAAGAAGGATAGGTAGCGCTTGCCGGCGTCATCGAGCCTGTCTTTGTAGCGCGTTGCGAGGAGGCCGGCGAAGCTACCCATGGTGCGAAGCGGTGCCTTCAGCGCGTGCGAAACTGAGTAGCTGAATGCTTCCAGTTCGATGTTTTTTTGCTCCAAGAGTGTCGCTTTTTCTTGCAGTGCACGCTGGAGTTCGTCGCGCTCGGTCTCGTCGCGGACGATGGCGGTGAAGCCACTTCCGGTTCCGGTCTGAAACCCCGACAGCGAGATGTCGCCGGGGAAGGTTCGCCCGTCGTTGAGGCAGATGCAGGGGACGGCGAGGCGTTTGGCGCCGACGCCCTCGACCCGTGCGGCCTCGGCGAGCGCCAGGCGCATGGCTGGTCGGGCGCCGTCTTCGATGAGCTCCTCGATGGCGCGGCCCATGAGGCTGTTGCCGGGCGCGCCGAACATCTCCTGGGCGGCCGGGTTGGCCAGGGTGACCAGACCGCGGCGGTCCAGGGTGAGGATGGCGTCGCGCGCGGTCTGCATGATGGAGCGGTAGCGGTCGGCGATGAGCAGGGCGTCGTCTTCGAAGCGCAGCCGCTCGCGCATGTCGAGCAGCGCCACGGTCACGGCGGCGCGGCGGCCGTCGCCGTCTGGCCACGCGCGGGCGCTGACCATCAGCTTCACGTCGAGGCGCTTTTGGGCGGTCAGGCGCATCATCGTCGGAGGGATGCGGCCGTCGGGGCCCAGCTCGTGCAGCGCGACGCTCCAGACGGCCTGGCCTTCGGTGTCGAAGAGGTCGCCGAGGGGCTGCCCGTGCAGCTCGCCGGGACCCAGCGGTCGCAGCAGCTCGCGGGTCTGGGCGTTGGTGGCCACGATGGTTCCCCAGGCGTCGAGGAGCAGCACCGCGTACGGCGCGCCGTCGAAAAAGAACTCGCGCGGGGCTGGCTGCGGCGTCATCAGCGCCGCGAGCCGGAGTCCGGCAGGTGGCTGAACATGGCGCGCACCGGGTCGGGGTCGTCGCTGTAGATGTAGGCGGGGCCGAGGGCGTTGCCGCGCTCGGCGGGGCTGAGGCCGGCGGACTGGGATGAGTCGAGGGTCGAGCCGCCGCGCCGTTTGCGCCAGCCGGCCATCTCGTTTTCTTGCTGCTGGGCCCACTGGGCTTGGAGGAGGACGAGATCCTCGAGGGACTCCGGCAGCTCCGCGCGCAGGGCGTAGAGCACATGGCCGGCCGCGACCGCGTCGGCGTCGGCGCGGTGGGCGTCGTTGAGCTCGATGCCGAGGCGGGCGGCGGTGGCGGCCAGGCGCTTGGAACCCTGGTTTTTGTGCAGCTCGCGGACGAAGACCAGGGGGTCGATGCCCGCGTCGGGGACCCAGGTGATGCCGCAGCGGGCGAGCTCGGCGGTCACGAAGCCGCGGTCGAAGGGGAGGTTGTAGGCGACGAAGGCGCGGCCCTCGAGGCGGCTGGCGACCTCGGCGGCGACCTTGTCGAAGGTCGGCGCGTCCACGAGGTCGTCGGGGGTGATCTTGGTGATGGACACGACCTCAGGCGGGAGGGCGCGCTGAGGGTTTACCAGGGTGACGTAGCGGTCGGTGACCTCGCCACGGCACATGTGGACCACCGCGATCTCGATGACCCGGTCGTTGTCGGGCTCAAGGCCGGTGGTCTCGACGTCGACGACGGCGAGGGGAGTGTCGTACCAGGGGGTGTTGGTGATCATGGGTGCAGCATAGCCGAAGATGCTGGGTGCCGGCGATGGCGACCGCGGTTCGCGGGCGGATTGGGGCGGTCAGCCGGTGGGCGACAGCGTGAGGGCCAGGGCGTAGGCGCGGCGCTTGGGGATCTCGAGCTGGTCGGCCACCTGGGCGGCGGCGTCTTTGGTGCGCGCGCCGGCTGCGATCGCGGCGCGCAGGGCGGCCAGCACGGCCTCGTCGGTGGTCACCCGCTCGGGCCGCTCGAGGTGCAGCAGCAGCACGGCCTCGCCGCGGGCGCTGTCGCTATCCAGCAGAGCCACGACCTCGCTGGGGCGGCCGCGGTACCACCGCTCGTGCAGCTTCGTCAGCTCGCGGGCGATGACGAGGCGCGCGCGGGGCAGCGACTCGACCAGCTCGCCGACCACCCGCCCGAGATCGCGCGCGGGGCAGAAGAACGCGTGGGTTCCGGGGCTCAACGACGCGAAGGTCGCGGCGCGCTCGGTGGGCTTTTTGCCCAAAAACCCGTGAAACGCGAAGGTCTCTGTGGGCAGCCCGCTGGCCGAGAGCGCCGCGAGCAGCGCCGATGGCCCCGGGATCGGCACCACAGGGTGTCCGGCGGTGACGACGGCGTCGCAGAGCCTGGCGCCCGGGTCGCTGATCCCCGGCGTCCCCGCGTCGCTCACCAGCGCGACGGACTCTCCGCGCTCCAAAAGCGCCAGGATCCCCTGGGTGCTGGCGGCCTCATTGTGCGCCTCGTGACGCAGCAGCGGCCGTGACACGCCGAAATGCGCGCACAGCCGCCCGGTGACGCGCGTGTCCTCGCAGGCGATGTGCCCCACCGAGGACAGCACACGCACCGCGCGCGCCGTCATGTCCTCCAGGTTGCCGATGGGGGTCGCCACCACATAGAGCGTCCCCGCGGCGACCTCAGCGGTCTTCTTGTCACGCATCGCACGTCCCCTCCTGCCGCGGCGTGGGAGGGGAGTTACCCAAGCAGCTCGGAGTAGTCGATCTCGACGCCCATCTGCTTGCGCATCTCGGCGAAACGCTCGCTCAGCACGTACTCGACGAGATCCTTCAGCTTGTCACCGCGCGAGAGCTTCGACGCGCCGCTGACCTCCTTTGAGAGGATCTTGCCGACCAGCTCGATGTCGCCGCACAAAAAGAGGCCGGCGTGGTTCGCGGTCAGCTCGACCTCGCGGTGCCAGCGCCCGATCTTCGGCGCCTTGTGCTTGGAGAGGAAGTCGGTCAGCACCTGAGCGAGCTGGTTGCGCATCTGCTGCGTCGCCTTGCGCTCGAGGTCCTGATGGATGTCCGCGACCGACTGGGCGATCTGCTGCTGCGTCTCCGCGGGCAGGTCCGAGCGCGCCATGTCGAAGGACGGGTCCACGAGCTTCAGCGCGGCCATGTAGATCATGTCGAGCTGGGCGTGGTCGTAGAGCGCGGCCATGATGCGCCACGGGTGGAAGTAGGTCAGGCGCTTGCCGACGCGGAAGGCCAGCTCCTTCTCGCTCTGGCCGACCTGCATGTCGGGGCCCACCGCGAGCGCTGGCGGCATCGTCGGCAGGACCTCGAGGCCCTGGCGACCGAGGTAGACCTCGGGCAGCGGAATCCCCAGCAACTGACTGGCTGATTTCATCGTGGTGTTGATGAGCGTCGGCTGCGTCAGGTCGTCGCGGTCCTTCTTCTTGAGGCCCAGCTCCTTGAGGCTCTTGAAGACCGCCGTCTCGCCCATGGTCTGGTAGAGCAGCGCGAAGGTCTGGCCCAGGGTCGGGTACTCCTGCGTCGCCATGATCCAGCGCAGCCACAGCTTCTGGTCGAGGCCGCGCCGCGGGTCGGCCGGGACCGGCTCCACGAAGGCGTCGTAGAACTTCCGCTCCTCGGCCTCCGCCTTGTCCAGCGCGCAGAGCAGGCCCGCCACGCACCACGCGCGGTCGCCCTGGCCCATCTTCTTGAAGACGCGGAAGAGGCGGTGGTAGCTCTCGAACCGGTCGGGGTGGCTCGTGATGAGGTAGCGGTGCTGCTCGACGGCCTTGTCGAGGTGGTCCGTCGTGACCTCGTAGAGCCCGACGAGGATCTCGCGGATGGACTCGTCCTTCGGCCGCTGGCTCGACGCCAACTCGAAGGCGCTCAGCGCGTACTCGGTGTTCTTGAGCCGCGAGCGATAGATCTCGCCGAGGTTTTTGTACAACGTGAAGAGCAGCGCCGGCCCCTTGTCGAAGGCCGCCCCCGCCTGCTGCACGCGCTGGATCATCCGCCGGTAGTTCTGCTCGAGCAGCTTCCAGTCCTTCATCCGCGTGACGAGCTCGTCGACCGCGCGGAAGGCTTCGAGCTTCTCGATGTCGTAGTCCAGCACGAGGTTGAAGTGCCGCACGGCCTCTTCGCTGTCGCTGATCTCGTCGCGGTACATGACGGCCACGCTCATCGCGTAGTGCGCCTTCTTCGCCCCGTCCTCCTCCGCGTCGATGAGCTCGTTGAGCCAGCGGATGGCCTGCGCGAAGTTCTTCTCGCGAGCGTGCAACTGGATGAGCTGCAGGATCGGCGCCTTCGAGAAGCGGCCGAAGTCCAGCGCGTGCTCGTAAGCCGCCCCAGCCCGCGCCGGGTCGTGCAGGTGCTCCATCCAGATGTCGCCGATGCTCATCTGCACCGTGAAGCGCTCGAGCGGGTCGTCCAGAAGCGCTATTTGCCGCTCCTTGTAGTCGATGGCCTCTTCCCAGTCGCCGTGCTGCTCGAGGACCTCGACGATGCTCGAGATGGCCGAGCTGTTGCCCGGCTGCTGCTCGACCACCCGGGCCAGGACTCGCTTGGCTTCCGTGAAGTTACCCGAGCGCAGCGCCGCCTCGCCCAGGCGCAGGTGCACCTCGAGGAAGGTCTGGTCCGGCAACGATTTCCCGTGCGTCCGCACCAGCTCGCCCAGGTACCGCTCCGCGTCCTCCCAGCGCTCGCGCTTGAAGTGGAGCCGGCTCAGGCCCAGCAGGACGTCGACGTTGCCGGGCAGGATCGCCAGGGCGCGCCCGTACTCTTCCATCGCGCGCTCGTCGTCCAGCAGCGACTCGGCGCACATGGCCAGCCGCCGGTGGACGTCGCCGCGCCGCTCGACCTCGTCGCCGCCCTCGAGCCGGTCCGACAGCAC
Source organism: uncultured Myxococcales bacterium (assembly GCA_964577445.1). GTDB lineage: Bacteria > Myxococcota_A > UBA9042 > PHBI01 > JACKFB01 > JACKFB01. The sequence continues at coordinate 1,910 of CAZNZH010000187.1, read as the reverse complement.
GTCCAACAACGGCATCGCCTTGGTCCACTGCTCACTCGACATGTAGTAGTCGGCCAGCGGCCCCAGCGCCGCCTCCGACTCCGGGTCGGCTTCGACGGCCAGCTCGAGGTGCTCGAGCGCCTTCTCGCCGTTGTAGAGGCGCTCGCGCCACACCTCCGCCAGCTTGATGTGCACCAGCCCGCGCGCCACCGGCTCGTCGGCCGTCGCCAGCTTGCGGTTGAGCGTGTCGACGACCATGTCGAAGCGCTCCTCGTTGGTGTAGATCGCGATGAGCGCGTCCTCAGCGGGCCCGTAGCCGGGGCTCTCTTCGAGGGCGCGGTCGTAGTAGCGGGCCGCCGCGTCGGGATTGCCGAGCTCCTCGGCGGCGATGCGCCCCTGGCGGCAGAACAGCTCCAGCCGCGTGGTCCGGTCGCCCTCGACCCCGAGCTTACGGTCGATGACGTCCAGCACCTGCTCCCACAGGCCCTGCTCCGAGTAGAGCCCCTCCAGGAGATCCAGCGCCTGCCGATGCGACGCGTCCTCGTGCAGGACGCGCTCGTAGGCGCCGATGGCGTTGTCCAGGTCGTCCAGCTCCGTCCGGTAGACGTCGCCGACCTGCATCAGCGCCGCCGCCCGGTCGGCCGCGTTGTCCGCCGACCCGCGCTTGAGCTCGAAGAGCTGGATCAGGTCGTCCCAGGCCGCGGTCTTCCGGTAGATCTGCTCGAGGTTGGAGGTCGCCTCCTCGTGGCCCGGCGCCATGGTCAGGATGCGGTGAAACCAGTCGGCGGCGGCGTCGTTGTCCTCGAAGACCTCGAGCTGCAGCAGCGCGACCTTGCCGGCGACCGTCACCCGGTCCTCGTCGGTCTGCGACGCGTCGTAGGAGCGCTCGTAGACCTCGATGAGCTTGGCCCAGTTGTTGCCGTCGCCGTAGAGCGCTTCGAGGCGCTGGAGCGCGAGCTCGTTGCCCGGCTCGAAGTTCAAGACCTCCTCGTAGCGCTCGATGGCCTCCTCGGCCTTGCCCAGGCTCGCCTCGTAGATGTCGGCGATGCGCAGGTTCAGCTCGACCGAACGCTGCGGCTCCACCCGCGACGTGCGCTCGAGGATGTCGATGAGCTTGGTCCACTCGCGCCGACCCGTGTGCAGCCGCTCAAGCGCCGTGAGCGCGCTCCGCTCGACCTCGTCGACCTCCAGGACCTCGTACCAGGCCGCGACCGCGCGCTCGGCGTCGCCGGTCTCGTTTTCCAGCACCTCGGCGGCGCGCCGCAGCAGCGTGGTCTTCTCGGAGTAGTCCGACGTGACCTCGCTGAGTCGCTTCAGCGCGTCGACCAGCGGCTCCGAGCGGTTCAGCTCGCGGTTGAGCTCGACCAGGGCGCGCAGCGCGACCTCGTTTTCGTCGTCTGCGTCCAGCACGCGCCCGTAGTAGGCGACGGCGTCCTCGGTCCGGTGCAGTCGATTGCGGACCACGTCGGCCGACGCCAGCATGACCTCGAGCGCCGTGACGCCCTCGACCTGCGGCAAGGTCGCGTCGTACACGCCCAGCATGTCCTCCCACAGCTCCGTGATCGCCGCGAGGCGCGCCAGCTCGGCCAGGGTCCCCGGGTCGTCCGGCATCTCCTGATTGGCGCGCTGCAACACCATGAAGGCGTTGTCCGGCTCGCCCATCTGGTCTTCGTAGACCCGCGCCAACCGCTGGAGGTTCATCACCCGCTCGCCCCGGTCGGGCAGGTGCTGGGTGCGCTCGAGCAGCACGTCGGCCAGGGACGCGAAGTCGCCCGCGCCCTCGTAGATCGTCTCCAGGCGCTGGCTCGCCTCGTGCTGGCCCGGATACGCCTCAAGGATCTCCTTATAGGTGGCCGCGGCGGCGACCGCATCGCCGAGGCGGTGATGTTGCAGCGTAGCGACGTGCAGCCAGTTCTCGATGCGCGTCTCGT
>CAZNZH010000186.1:0-9093 GCA_964577445.1 uncultured Myxococcales bacterium | reverse complement strand
CCATCACCCGCGCCATCGCCCGCGCCATCCGCACGCGCAACTACCCGAAATAGCTCGGTTCGTTGCCCGGCTTCCACTTGATGTTGCAGCCCATGCTGGGGATCTGCTCGGCCAGGGGCGGGTCGCCTGCCAGGGCGGCGTCCATGGCGGCGGCGAGGTCTCTTCCCGTGATGGGGACGTCGTTTCCGGGGCGGCTCATGTCGTAGCGGCCGCGGTAGACCAGCTTGCGGTCGGCGTCGAAGAGGAAGAAGTCCGGGGTGCAGGCGGCTCGGTAGGCGCGCGCTACGTCCTGGGTCGCGTCGAAGAGGTAGGGGAAGGTGTAGCCGGCGATGGCGACCTCCTCGCGCATCTTCTCGGGCGAGTCCGCGGGGTAGCGGGCGATGTCGTTGGCGTTGATGGCGACCGCGGCGAGGCCCTTGGGCTGGTAGGCCGCGATGAGCTTCGCGAGGTGATGGCGCAGGTGGATGACGTAGGGGCAGTGGTTGCTGAGGAACATCACCAGCAGCGCCGGCGCGTCGCGGAGATCATCCAGGCGCACCTCACAGCCCTCGGTGTCGGGCAGCGCGAAGTCGGGGGCCGCGGTGCCGAGCTCGAGCATCGTCGACGGGGTCAACGCCACCGAGCTACCTCGGCGCCATGCGGATCGCGCCGTCGAGGCGAATGGTCGTCCCGTTCAGCATCGGGTTTCGCACGATGGCCTCGGCGAGCTGCGCGTACTCGGCCGGGTCGCCCAGGCGCGACGGGAAGGGCACCTGCTGGCCCAGGGACTCCTGGGCTTTTTCGGGCAGCCCCGCCAGCATCGGCGTCTTGAAGAGGCCGGGCGCGATGGTCATCACCCGGATGCCGTCGCGGGCGAGATCTCGGGCGATCGGCAGGGTCATCGCGACGATGGCGCCCTTGGACGCCGAGTACGACACCTGGCCGATCTGCCCGTCGTAGGCGGCGACGCTGGCGGTGTTGATGCACACGCCGCGCTCGCCGGTCTCGAGCGCGTCCGCACCCGCCATGCGCGCCGCCGCCAGACGGATCACGTTGAAGCTGCCGACGGTGTTGACCATCAGCGTGCGCGTGAAGATCTCAAGCGGCAGCGGGCCCTCGCGGCCGACCGTCTTGCCGACCGTCCCGATCCCGGCGCAGTTCACGACGATGCGGACCACGCCGCCCCACTTGTCCTGCGCGGCGTCCAAGAGCGCGGACACCTCGCCCTCGCTCGTCACGTCGGTCGCCAAAAAGAGCCCCTGCTCCCCAAGCTCCACCGCGACCGCGGCACCCGGGCTGCGCGCCAGGTCGGCGATGGCCACCTTCGCCCCCGCCGCCGCCAACCGCAGCACCGTCGCGCGCCCGAGGCCCGAGCCACCGCCCGTGACCAGCGCCATCATCCCCTGAATTTCCATCGTCGAACCCCTCGAAATCACTAGACATTTATTGATTGGCCGTGCCCGGTCCGGGCGCCGTCACGGCGACGCCTGTATCGGGCGCCCTGGTCTGTGCGCCTACTGGCCGCCGAATCCGGACCCGCCGGGCTGCGCGGGCTGCGCGGGAGCTGCCGGCTGCGCGGGCATCGGCCGCGGCACTTGCTGAAGCTGCCCGGGCTGCGCCGGAGCGCGCGTGGGCATCCCCATGGGCATCGCGCCACCCTGCATCGGCGACGGCCGCACGCCGCCACCCTCGCCAAACCCGCTACCGCCCGTGGGCTGCTGCGGCATCGCGTTGCGCGACAGCGGCGTCAGCTTGGTCCCGGGCGCCGGCGTGACCCCGGGCTGTCCCGCCCCCGGCGCGAGCTTCGAGCCGACCGGCTGCACCGCGGCCGCCTTGGTCGGGTCCATCTGCTTTTCGTACGCGTCCATCCGCGCCAGCAGCGCGCCGATTTCGCGCACCGCCTCCTCGCCACCCTTGGCGTTCGCCGCCTGAAACACCGCGTCGAACTCCGCCACCTTGGCCTGGATGTCCGTCTTCAGCACCGGCATCTTCGACCCCAGCACCTCCAGGCGGTCCTTCGCGCGCTGGTACGAGTTCACCCGCCCCTCGAGCGTCGGCGCGCCGCACGACGACACCGCCACCGGCACCACCAGGGCCAACGCGCCGACCATCACCAAGCGCCGCAGAAGATTCCCCATGTCCCACCCTCCAAGGTCAGTTTAGAGCACGTCCGTATAGGCGCCGTAGGTCTCCGACTCGAGGTCGTCCGCCGCCCGCGCCACCCAAAAGATCGCCTTGCCCACCTCGCTGAAATCCGAGGTCGCGTCCGGCAGCGCGTGCAGCACGATGAGGTCTTGCCCGCGCAGGGCCACGCGCCCCCAGGTCAGCCGCGCGTTGAGCTGCAAGAGCGCCAGCACATCCCGCGCCGCGTTCAGCTCCGCCGCCTTCGACCACACGAAGGCCGACGGGTCGCCGTCGCCGTCCTGCGCCATCGTGATCTCGACGACCTGGCTGCGCCCGGGCCGCGTCGGGATCTCCATCCGCAGGCCGCCCCCAGCGACGTGCTGCGCCGGCCAGCCGCGCGACGTGGCGACCTGGGTAGCGAGATGGATGACGTTCACAGCAGCACCTCCGAGGCGGGCCGATTCTGAGGCTACCGCCGCCGCTCTGCAAGCCCGGGCCGTGGCCGCCGCCCTCGAGCGCCGCACGAGGCCCGCCGCCGCTCCGAACACCTCGACGGATCCACGCTATTTTTGACCTCCTGCCCCCCCGGGTGTGTGCTCCGGCCCGCGGAGCTGCCCGCCGCTCGCCCCGGAGCCTTCCATGCCGACCTTCTTCTCCGAATACGGCCGCCTCATCCTGCTCTCCTTCGGCACCTGCCTCTTCGGCCTGCTCTTCCTAGTGGTCAGCGCGTCCGCATGGCGCGAGCTCGGCATGTACGCCGTGGCCTACTACTCCTGCGGCGTCCTCGCCGTCCTCGGCGGCGGGGCCCTTCCCTTCCTTTGGGCTCGCCAATGGCTACAGTGGCGCCGGCTCCTCGCCGAACCCACCGCCTGAGAACCCCGCCATGACCCAGCCCGCCTCGTCGCCCGCGCTCCACGCCGGCTTCGCCTCCGCCGACGTGACGCCCGCCCTCGGCGACCCCCTCGGCGGCGTCGTCACCAAAGAGCCGCGGCGCACCCAGCACGTCCGCGACCGCCTCTTCGCCCGCGCGCTGGCCCTCGCCCTGGGCGACACCCGCGCGGTCCTCGTCGCCGTGGACATCCTGGTCATCACGCCCGAGCTCCACGCCGCCGCCGCCGCCCGCGCGTCACTGCCGCTACACGCCCTGCTCGTCTCCGCCTCCCACACCCACTCCGGCCTCGGCGCCTACTGGGCCCCGCCGCTGCCTCAGCGCTTCATGGGCCCCTACGAGCAGGCCATCTTCGACCGCCTCGCCCAAGCCATCGCCGACGCCGCCACCGAGGCCCTCGACGACCTCGCCCCCGCCCGCGTCCAAGCCGCCAGCGCCGCCGTCTCCGGCGCGTCGCTCAACCGCCGCGAGCCCCTGGGCCCCGTCGACTCCGAGCTCCAGCTCGTCCGCTTCCTCCGCGACGAGCGCCAGCCCGTCGACCTCTGGTCCTTCGGCGCCCACCCGGTCATCGGCTGCGAGCGCGCCCCCAACACAGCCACCGGCGACTGGCCCGGCGAGGTCACCCGCCGCCTCGAAGCCCAGGGCGCCCACGCCATCTTCTTCCAAGGCGCGGTCGGCGGCCTCAGCCCGCTCTTCCCCGAGTTCCCGCTGCCCTTTGAGACCCACCTGCGCCTCGTCAGCGACCTCGTCGAGACCGGCGCCAACCAAGCCCGCGCGGCCCTCGCCGACCTCGAGCCCACCCGCCTGACCGCCCGCATCCTGCGCCTCAGCATGCCGCCGACGTCCTGCCACATCCTCCCGCCCGCCACGCTCGCGACCCGCGCGCTCGAGCTGACGCTCCTCCCCGCCCGCGCCTGGATGGCCCACCGCGGCCGCGAGGCCCGCCCCCCATCCGGCGACGCCCCCATCCACCTCATCGAGCTCGGCCCCCTCGCGCTGATCGGCACCCCCTGCGACCTCGGCGTCCGCGTCGCCCTCGCCCTGAAATCCGCCCTCCGCAGCGCGGGCGTCCGCCACCCCCTGGTCGGCAGCCAATGCGACGCCTACGTCGGCTACGTCCACCTCCCCGAGGACTACGCCGCGGCGCCGCCCAAGCCCTTCCGCGGCATCGCCTACTACGAAAACGCCATGAGCCTAGCGGGCTGGGACTTCGGCCGCCGCATGGTCGAAGCGGTCCGCGAATCCCAGGCGAGCACGGGCGAAATGAAGGTGTCAGACGCGCCTATTCAGTCGGCCGTCCGCAGGTAGTCGGCGTGGATGGTCGACTCGAACTCGCCAAGGGGCAGGCTCGCCCCGCTCGTGCTCTTCCAGGTCTGCTTGTACCAGCGCACGCGGAGGAGCTGGATCGGCTCGTTGGCCGGCGGCGTGAAGTGCGGGCTGGCTTTGCGCGTCTCGCCGCCCAGCACCACGCCGACGTGGCCAGGCGCCGCGACCACCTCCACCGTCGCGCCCGTGTCCGCCGGCTTGAAGGTGCCCGCCCGGTTCTCGATGCGCACCTTCTGGCCGGCGCGGAATGTGAACCCCTTCCACTCGACCACGGGATGGTGGCTGTACTCCGGCGCCTCGGCGGCGGCCTGGGTCGGCTTCGAGTGCGCGCAAGCCGACAGGCTCGCCACCAACACGCAGAGCGCGACAGACACCGCGAAACCTCCGAGCCCGAATCGCGCCGCCGGCGCCGCGAGGGTCAACGACCGCATGCTCGTCTCCTTTGGAAAGCAGGTGGAAAGCAGGTTGCGACGCGCAGCATGACACAAGGCGCGGCGCTCGCCCACGGGCGGCAGGGCCGGCGGACGCGAAGAATCGTCGGGTGCCGGCGCGCCTCTCGCCGCGCGCTGCGGTAGTCTTTGGTGCCCGCGACGACGCGCGCGCCACGACCCCGGGGAACCGATGCCCTTCGACTGGTTGCGAAAGAGGCGGCGGAAAAAGCTGCTCGAGGAGCCGTTCCCTGAACAGTGGCAGGAGATCCTGCGCCAAAACACCGCGCACATGGAGTGGCTGAACGCGACGGAGCGGGCGCTGCTGCGCGACTTGGTGCAGGTCTTCGTGGCCGAGAAATCCTGGGAGGGCTGCGGCGGGCTCGAGCTGACCGACGAGATTCGGGTGACCATCGCCGCCGACGCGTGCTTGCTGCTGCTGGGGTTGCCACACGACGTGTACGACTCGGTGCGGACCATCCTGGTGTACCCGTCGACCGTGATCAGCCCGCAGCGGCAGCTCGGCTTCTTCGAGGTCGCGACGGCGCCCTTGGGCGGGCCGCGGCCCGTCATCGGCGAGGCGCACCTGCGCGGCCCGGTGATCTTGAGCTGGGACGCGGTGCGGCGGGGCGCGCGTCACCCCGAGCACGGCCACAACGTCGTGTTCCATGAGTTCGCGCACAAGCTGGACATGCTCGACAGCTACGCCGACGGCACGCCGCCGCTGGCTTCGCGGGCCGACTACACGCGCTGGGGCGAGGTGTTCGGCGCGTCGTTCACGGCGCTGCGGGCTGAGGCCGAGCGGGGCCGGCCGACGCTGCTCGACCCCTACGGCGCGACCAACGAGGCCGAGTTCTTCGCGGTGGCGACGGAGGCGTTCTTCAACCTCCCGCTGAAGCTGCGAGAGGGCGAGCTGGCGCTCTATGAGCTGTTGGCCGGGTTCTATCAGCAGGATCCGGCGGCGCGGGTCGAGCGCGGCGACGGGTAGCGGAGCGCAGGCGAGGCGCCTGGCGCCGGTGGTCGACCCTTGCCTCCGAGCCCGCGCGGTGTGGCCTCGATTGGGCCACCGGCGCCGAGGAGCGACCGCGGCGGGGCGGCTCGAGGGTTTGCATTTGCGTCAGGCGAGGCGATATTGAGCCGGCCTTCAAGGGGGACGAGCATGGGATCGCGTTTTAGTCTGTTGTGCTCGGTGTTCCTGACGGGGTTGTGCGCGCTTGGGGCGCTCTCGGCGGCCGGCTGTTCGTCATCCGGGGGCGGGGCGGCTGGGCCTGACGCGGCGGACGGCGACCTGAGCGCGACGCCGGACACGGTGGTGAGCGCGGACGGCGACGGCGGGCCGATCTTCGCGCCGACCGAGGCGACGGGGACGGTGGTGCTGCCTGAGGGCGTCGCGCTGAAGCTGGCGGACCTGCGCGTGCGGACCGGGCTCGGCGACGCGAAGATCGGCGCAGACGGCGTGTTTCGGGCGACGGTCGGGGGCGCGGGCGACTCGCTGGCGATGGTCGTCGACGCCGACGGCAACCTCATCATGCTCGGGTTCATCGACCCGGCGCGGCCGACCCCCGTCAACGCGCGCTCGACCGCGGCGGCGCTGGTCTGGTTCGGGTTTCACCTCTACGGCCTGCCGCCGGACGTCAGCCGGCCCATGCTGCGCCTGATCGAGCAGCACAAGTACCTGCCGCAGCTCGCCGACGCCTTCGGCTACCTGCTGGCCGAGGACCCGACCCTGCTGATGCACGACAACGCGGACCTGCGCGACTCGCTGGTCAACGTGCTCCAGTTGATGGCGCAGATCGGCGACGACCCGTCCCCCGGCACGCAGCGGGCCGCGGCGACCACCGGCGACAACAACGCCATCGTCACCGTGGAGCCGAGCACGCCTCTCAGCGGCGTGCTGGTCGGCCCGAACCCTAGCGGCAACGGCCTGCAGGTCACGAACATGAGCCGGCGGACGGCCTGGTACTACGTCTACCGGGTCGGCTATGAGGACGAGCTGAGCCAGAAGACCGAGATCGAGCCCGAGCTGATCAGAGAGGGCTTCGTGCAGTCCACCAACGGGCTCACGGGGACCGTGGGGACGCTGAAAGACGCGCTGACCGGCGGCCTCGATTTCGGGCCGCGCGGGCTGGCGGAGCCCATCGGCCTCAACGTACCCGACGGCCAGCGGCGCGTGTATTTCCAAGCCGTGCTGGCCGGCGCCTTCATCCCGTTTTACTCGAAGACGCCGGGCTGGTTCGACTCAGGCGACGCGCTGCACCAGAGCTGGAAGACGCGCGCTGAGCTCATGACGACGCTGAGCTTCGTGCGCGACGTGCTCTTCCCGGCGGTGTTCTCTCTCGTGCTGCCCATCCAGGGAGCGATTCAGGGCCAGGAGGACTTCGCGACGTGGGTGAGCCTGGCGCAGTTGGTGACGTCGCAGGTGCCCGGGGTGACGACGCAGATCGCGAGCGGCGACTTCAAGGGCGCGCTGAGCGCGATGTTCTTGGCCATGGCGAGCAACTATGAGCTGCGAAACGGCGTGGCGCTGGTGGTGGTGTCCTTCGCTGAGACCCTGAGCGAGAAGTCGGCGGGCACCGCGATGGATACCTTCATGAAGGCGAACTTCTTGGTCGCCGCGGCCGACCTCGCCGTGGCGGGCGTGGACATCGGCCTGGTGGTGTCGGACCTGAAAGAGGCCAACGCGGTGGAGCGCTGGGACGTGACGGCCATCCGCGCGAAGGTGCTGCTGCGGTCCAGCGTGGCCGAGCTGGACCCGGGGACGCGCGCGACGACGTTGAGCGCGACCGTGCCCGGGGCCGGACCCAAGGACTTCTTTTGCTACAAGTGGACGCTGGAGGGGCCGGGCGAGCTGAGCGCGTTCTTGCCGGGGCCGCTGACGGGCTCGGACAAGGTGGCGGTGAGCGCGGACCCGGACATGTTGTATCAGGTGGATGAGGGCGACCTGGTGGACGGGCAGCTCGCGGTGGTGACCTGCGAGCCTTATCTGAAGCCGGACAGCGGCGACTGCACCTACCCGCCCGCGGGCGAGCTGGTCGGCGAGGGGAAGCTGGCGATCCGGTCGCGCACCGACGAGCCCAAATCCTGCCCGGCGTCCAGCTTCGATATGGGCTGGTGGCAGCAGGAGGACGGAGGCATCAACCTCACCGTCAGCGGGCGAGCCGGCGAGGACGTGACGGTGACGGTGCAGGTGCCGGAGGACCCCACCTACGGGAACAAGCAGCGCGACGTGGCGATCTGGATACCCGGCGTGGTGGACCCGAAGCGCAGCGACGTCGAGATCAGCGGGCAGGCGTCCATCATGTCGGTACGCCAGGAGACGTGGATCAAGTGGTACAAGCGGGATGAGGCCAAGGGGCCGATCTGGTTTTCCTACATCGCGGACATCCGCGTGTCGGGGGTCGGGAGCGTCAGCGTGACGGTGGCGACTGTGGCGCCCGAGGCGAAGTGCGACTCGGGCGAGCCGGGCGCCAAGCTGTGCTGTCCGCACTGGGAGTATCGTGAGCCCTACGGCCAGGTGCTGATTGGGCCGCTGGTCTACGCCGAGGTCGCCGGGGTCGGGCAGTCGATAGCGCTGGTACCGGAGTAGGCGTCGGACGCCCAGGCTACGCATTTTTCAGGCTGTGAAGACCGACACCGCCGCGGCGCGATGAACGGTGAACGGAGCTCGCAGGGCGCCCTTGGGAGTAAACGATGAAAGGGTCGGAGGACGTTGACGGGCTGACCGCTTCGGAGCTCATCTCGCGCCGCATCGCCGAGCTCGGGGATTGGCGCGGCGAGGTGCTGGCGAGGATGCGAGGGCTGGTCCAGGAGGCGGACCCGGCGGTGGTTGAGGAGTGGAAGTGGCGGGGCACTCCGGTGTGGTCGCACGACGGCATCATCTGCACCGGCGAGTCTTATAAGAAGGTCGTGAAGCTGACCTTCGCTCAGGGCGCGTCGCTGGACGACCCCGCCGGGCTCTTCAACGCAAGCCTCGAGGGCAACACACGCCGCGCTATCGATATCTCCGAGGGCGAGATCGTCGACGCGACCGCGTTCAAGGCGCTGGTTCAGCAGGCGATCGCGCTCAATGGCGCGCGCAGGGCGGCGAGGGGCAAGGCGCGGACTTAGGACCGGTCGCGCCGCGGTCTGCAGCGAGGGGACGGCGAGTCCCAGGTCGCGGGCGCGACCCCTGTGCGGGCGGGCGTCGTCGCGGCGGACGGAGGATCGCGTGACGGATCTCGGTGCCTCGCCCCAATCATGGCTGAGGCCCGCCGGTTCGCGAGGCGCGGGCGCCGGGCGGCCCTCGTGCGGTAACCTGGGACTCGGCAAGGTCAGTGGAGGTCGGGATGAGGCGTTTGGGGTTGGGGT
>CAZNZH010000185.1:0-9093 GCA_964577445.1 uncultured Myxococcales bacterium | reverse complement strand
GCACGGTCTACGTGCGAAAGTCGAAGTCCGCCGCCAACCTCGACATGGAGAACCCACCCGATGCTGCAACGCCGGCCTAGCCCCGCCCCCCTCGCCCTCGCCCTCCTCCTCGCCGCCTCCGCCGCGCCCTCGCTGGCCATCACGCCCGACTCGACCGACCCGCGCGCCATCATGCAGGCCGTCGAAGACCGCCCGACCGGCGACAAGAGCGTCGGCCGCATGCAGATGGTCATCATCGACCAGGGGGGCAGCCAGCGCGTGCGCACGGTTCAGACCCGCACCATGAACTTCCCCGAGGGCACCAAGCAGCTCATCCTCTTCGAGTCCCCCGCGGATGTGCGCAACACGGGCCTGCTGACCATCGACTACGACGACGGCGCGAAGGTCGACGACCAGTGGCTCTACCTGCCGAGCTTGCGCAAATCGACCCGCATCTCCTCGTCGGAGCGCTCGGGCGCCTTCATGGGCTCCGACTTCAGCTTCGCCGACATGGCGTCGCGCACCATCGGCGACTTCGACTACACGATGGTCGAGCAGTCGGCCTCCGTGCAGGGCGAGGACTGCTGGCTCATCGAGGCCCGCCCGCGCACCGACCGCGCCAAAGAAGAGACCGGCTACGTGAAGTCGCAGGTCTGGGTCTCGAAGTCCAAGGTGATGCCCGTTCAGGCCAAGCACTGGGTCCGCGAGGGAAAGAAGCTCAAGTATATGAAATTCGAGGACATTCGACCGGTCGGCGGCATCTTGGTCGCCCACAAGATCAGCGCCCGCACCGTCAGCGGCAAGACGGCGCTCTCGACGACGATCATCACGTTCTCGGACCTGCGCTTTGGCGACAAGAGCGTCAGCGACTCCGACTTCACGCAACGCCGTCTCGAGCAGGGCCTCTGACCGCGGCGCCGGCACTTGCCCCTCTCACCCATCGGGCGGCTCGCGCTGCTGGCGGCCGCCGCGATCGCGCTCCCGATCCCCCAGGCGAGAGCTGACGAATCGGAGGACGACGCCTTCGATTTTGGCGAGACGCCCGCGGTGCACGTCCTGCTCCCTGCCGAGCCGTCACCCTGGGCCTTCACCGGTTTTCTGCGCAGCGATGAGGCCGTCTGGCTCGAGCGCTTCAAGGACAACCCGCTGGCCAAAGCGCGGCAGAGCCTCGACCTGGCGCTCTCCTACAAGAGAGGCATCGTCCGGCTCCTGCTCACCGGCCACGGCGAATACGACCTCGCCTACCTGGCCCAGCGCGGCAGCTACGACAAGCCGACGCTGCGCGCCTACGAGTGGCAGGTGACGACCCGCGAGGCCTTCCTGGCGCTCTCGCTCGGCCGCGTCGAGCTGACCGTCGGCCGCCAGATCGTCGCCTGGGGTGAGGGCGACGCGCTCAGCCCGCTCGACGTCGTCAACCCGCGCGACCTGCGCGAACCGGGCCTCGCCGACCTCGACGACCTGCGCCTCGCGGTCCTGGCGACCCGCGTCGGCTGGTTTCGCGGCGCCCACCGCGTCGAGGCGATGATCATCCACGAGTCCGACTTCGGCTACCGCCCCGCGCCGCTTTCGGACTACAGCCCCTTTCGCGCCGTCATCGACGAGAACCCCATCGCCCGCGAGCTCATCGGCGATCGCGAGGTGGTCTGGGACGACAAACAGCCCCGCTTCGCCATCGACCAGCAAGAGGGCCTCTTGCGCTGGGTGATGAAGGGCGCCGGCATCGACGCCGGCCTCTACCTCGCCAGCGTGCTCGACGACCAGGGCGTCGTGTCCATCGACGTCGCCGACCTCGCCGACGAAGAGCGCGTGCCCATCGTCCTGGACCACCGCCGCTACACCGTCTTCGGCCACTCCGGCGCGCGCTCCTTCGGCGACTTTCTGCTCAAGTGGGAGGCCGGCGTCGAGCTGCGCCGCCCCTTCACCACCGGCGACCTCAGCGACTACGACCCCGGCAACCCCGTCGCCTCGGCCGCCGCGCTCAGCTCGCTCGGCTCCGCGCGAGGCGACCTGCTGGACACCATGCTGGGCCTCACCTACACGGGCGTCCCCGATCTCACGGTGGCGCTCGAGATCTCCAAGCCGTGGCTGCTGGGTGACATCGACGACCTGCTCGTCGACGCCCAGGCCCCGCTCATCGCGCTGCGCGCTTCCTACACGACGCTGCGCGAGCGCCTGCGCCTGGACGGCGCCTTCTCGATGATGGGCTTCAAGGCCGAGCTGGGCTGGCTCATCCGCGTCCAGGCGACCTGGGCCATCCGCGACGCGCTCCAGCTTCAGGGCGGCGTCATCACCTACCACCCCGGCGACGATTTCGGCCCGCTGACCGGCCTCAAGCGGCACGACCGCCTCTTCGTGGGGCTGCGCTGGGACTTCCAGATCCTGTGACCCGCCACATCGGCGCGCACCCCGACGACCTGTGATAGCTTCCCGCCGCCCACCCACCTCGGCCCGGAACCGCCCCATGCGCCTCACCGCCGCCCTCACCTGCCTGCTCGCCCTCCTCGCCCTCCTCATTGGGGGCTGCGCCAGCCAGCCCGCCCCCAGAGCAGAGCGCGACCCGCGCGACTACGCGCCCCCGGCCGCCGGCCACGAGTCGCCCCGCGTCGCCCTCGAGCCCACCCCCGCCGGCGCGGACCCACACATCAGCCGCTCGGCCGGCTTCCCGGGCGCCATCGTCGTGCTCTACCCGCGCGTCGTGCCCGTCACCCGCGAGGACGAGCTGCGCGCGATCTCGGTCGGCGTCCAGCAGCGCTTGGTCGATCTGGTCATGCGCGCGCTGCCCGGCCGCAAGATGGACCTCCGCCCCTTCCCCGAGCGCGCCTGCCCGCAAGCCGGCTGCACCGTCCCGGCCCTGGGCGCCGTCTTGGCCTCCGTCGACACCGGCTGCGCCGTGGTCGTGACGCTCAGCCCGCCCGGTCGCTCCGACTCGACCCTGCGCGCCTGGGCCGGCGAGGTCGAGCTGCGCGGCGGCCCCGTGCCCTTCCGCGAGGCGCCCGAGTCCCGCATCACCGTGAAAGACATGGCGATCTGCGCCGACCTCGCCGAGGCAGGCGCCGCCAAGGACGCGGAGCTCATCACGGCCATCCGCGCCGCCTTCGGCCCCTGACGCCCGCGGGCCCGCCCTCCCCACCTCAAAACGCCACCCTCCACACCCCGAGCCCGTCCATGAGCTTGCTGCAGAGCCTGTGGGATAACCCCGTGCAGCTCACCATCCCGCTCATCAGCGCCGTCATCGGCTGGTGGACCAACGTGCTCGCCATCCAGATGATGTTTCGCCCGCTCGATTTCGTCGGCATCAAGCCGCTGTTGGGCTGGCAGGGCATCATCCCCGCCAACGCGCTGCGCCTGGCCAACACCGGGCTCAAGCTGGTGACCGAGAAGCTGCTCGACATCCGCGAGCTCTTCACGCCCGAGGCCTCGCGGGAGCTGCTCGAGGCGCGCCGCGACCACATCGAGGCCATGACGCGCCGCCTCATCGAAGACAAGGCTCCCCGGTACTTTCCGGGCATGTGGGGCGCGCTCTCGCCCGCCATCAGAGACCAGGTCATCGCCAAGGCCACCGACGAGGTGATGCGCCTCTCGGGCGAGGTGCTGGGCGACGCCGCGGGCAACATCAGCGAGCTTCTGCACGTTCAACACATCGTCTCGGTCGCGGTGGTCGAGGACAAGGCGCTGATGAACCACATCTTTCAGAGCGTCGGCGCCTCGGAGTTCAAGTTCATCGAGCGCTCCGGCTTCTGGTTCGGCGGCCTCTTCGGCGTGGTGCAGCTCGTCATCTGGCTGCTCTATCCGGCCTGGTGGATCCTGCCGTTTTTCGGCTTCCTGGTCGGCTACGCCACCAACCTCGTGGCGCTGCGCCTCATCTTCGACCCGAAAGAACCGCTGACCATCGGCCCCTTCACGTTTCAGGGGCTCTTTCACCGCCGCCAAAAGCAGATCGCGGTCGAGTTCGCCCAGGTGATGACCGGGCGCGTGTTGAACGCCGAAAACCTCTTTCGCGAGCTGGCGACGGGACAGTCGCGCGAGACGCTGCTCGGCTACGTCCGAACCCGCGTCCATCAGACCCTCGGCGCGCTGAGAGAGCAGCCCATGCTGGCCATGCTGGTCGCCGGCCCCGCGGGCGCAGCGCTGGAGGCCGAGGTCCTCGAGGCCGTCGAGGCCGAGATGTTCACCGAGGGCGGGCTGGTGCATGACTTCGCAGACAAATCCGACACCATCCGCGACACGCTCATCGCGCGGATGTCGGTGATGGAGTCCGAGGCCTTCGAGGACGTGCTGCGCCCCGCGTTCAAGCAGGACGAGTGGAAGCTCATCCTAGCCGGCGCGGCCCTGGGCCTCGTCGCGGGTGTCGCTCAGCTCGTCTGGCTCTTCGGCGACATGGTGCTGGGCTCCGGCGGCTGATCGGCGCCCTACTCAGCGCCCGCGGCCTTGCCCATGCACCGGTCGCGACAGGCCGCGAAGTTCGCCTGGTCGCAGGGCTCGTCCGGGTCGAGGTCCGGCGGCGTGCACCACTCGCGCTTACAGTCGGAGATGCACGCCTTCTCGCCCTGCCCGAAGCCCAGCGCGTACGCCACGATAATCCCCACCACGATGACGACCACGCACCCGATCGCCCTCATCGTCGCCCTCCACGCCCGTCGCTACGCCGGCTCACAGCTCTCCGCGCCCGGCGACAGGTCGGGGATATGCTGCCCTGCCGCCGGCACCCGCGGCTCGTCGGCGACAGCAGCCACCCGGTGGCGACGAGCGCGCGGTCGGTCAAGGCGAGCTCGATGGTGCGGCGTCTTCGCGGAATGGCATGGCGGCTACTCCGTGTAGGCTGCGTTGGCATAGCGCTACCACATTGACAGCGGCCGTCAATGGCTCCTCCCGCCAACCCTGTTGGCAGCTCGCCGGCCTCTGCGCGGGATCCCCCATTGCGCCAATTGCCACACATATGCCGAGCAGTTGCTCGGCATATCCGTCGTTGTCGCCGCCGCGCTCCCATGATAGTCCGGCGCCGAACCACTCGACCGTCACGACGGAGGCTCGCGAGCCGATGCGCACAGGTTCCGAACTCAACCAGGCCACGCGCCCCTTCATCGCCGAGGACCGCCCGCGCACCTGGCGCCTGCTCGCGACCACCCTCGCCCTGCTCACCGCGGCCCTCGCGGGCGTCGTCGCCCTGCCCTGGTGGCCGGCCAAGATCGCCGCGAGCGTGCTCGCCGGCCTGACCCTGGTGCGCGCGTTCATGTTCTACCATGACCACGTCCACGGCGCGCTGCTGCACGGCTCCCCCGTCGGCACCGCGCTGATGACGGTCCTGGGCGTATGGATGCTCACCGTCCGCTCGGTCTGGCGCGAGACCCACAACTACCACCACAAGCACAACGCCAAGCTCATCGGCTCGTCCATCGGCTCGTTCCCGGTGCTGACCGTCGGCATGTGGAGAGCGCTGACGCCGGCCCAAAGGCTCGCCTACCGCATCGCACGCCACCCGGTGACCATCGCCTTGGGCTACGTGCCGGTCTTCCTGCTGGGCATGACCATCTCGCCCTTCCGCCGCGACCCCAAGAGCCACTGGATGGCCCCGGTCGCCCTCATCATCCACCTCGCCGCCGCCGCCATCGCCGTCCACTTCCTCGGCTGGCTGACGGGCCTGTGCCTCGTCGTCCTGCCCCTGGTCGTCGCCCACAGCGCCGGCAGCTACCTCTTCTACGCCCAGCACAACTTCCCCGACATGCAGCTACGAGACCGCCGAAGCTGGGACTACACCTTCGCCGCCCTGAACTCCTCGAGCATGTTCGAGATGAGCCCGCTGATGCACTGGTTCACCGGCAACATCGGCTACCACCACGTCCACCACCTGAACCACCGCATCCCCTTCTACCGCCTCCCCGAAGCCATGGCGGCGCTGCCCGAGCTCCAAAACCCCGGCGTCACCTCCTGGCACCCCGCCGACGTGATCGCCTGCCTACGCCTGGCCCTGTGGGACCCCGAGCAGAGCCGCATGCTCACCTACGCCGAGGTCGAAGGCCTCGCCGCGGAGCCGGTGGCGTCTACGTGATGTAGCGGCTCGATCTCGGGCTGTGCGGCGTAGCGACTTCGGACACCCACCCAGCACGCGCCAACACCTTCTCACAGGGTCAGCGAAAATCTGGGTCGAGGTGGATCAGCCGCGCCGGTGAGCCGCGTCGGCCTCCCACGACCCGAGAGATACCAAGCGGTATCTCGCAGCGGTCGGTGGAGGTCGAGGCGACCGCTGGGGTGGTCGAGACGCCCGACAGCTATCTCCGCTGCCCCTGTCAGGCCGCGCCCTGCTTCTTGCGGAACTTCTTCAGCTCGCCGTCGATGACCCAGCGCACGGCCCACGGGGCGTGGCGGACCATGAAGTGGGTGAGGTTGCCCATCCCGCCGGGGACGACCTGGTACTTGCCGCGCCGGATGGCGCTCAGCAGGCAGATGGCCACCTCGTCGGCGCTCAGGGTCTTGACTTCGCCCGCGATCGCCTTGGTCTCCGGCGGTTTGATGCGGTTCTCTTCGACGAGCTGGGGCGTGTCGGTGTCCGGCGGGAAGATCACCGTGATGCCGACGTTCATGTCGCGCAGCTCTTGGCGCAGGCAATCGGAGTAGCCGGTCAGCGCGTGCTTGCTCGCCGCGTAGGCGGTGTAGCCGTAGATGCCCATGAAGCCCAGCATCGACGAGACCATCGCCACGTGCCCGCTCCGCTGAGCGCGGAAGTGCGGCAAGAACGCGCTCGTCACGTTGACCGCGCCGAAGTAGTTCACCCGCATCATCGACTCGTAGATCTCGCCCGAGGTCTCGAGCGCGGTCGCCGGGTGGGCGATGCCCGCGTTATTGATGAGGATATCCAGCCCGCCCAGGCCGGCGAAGACGTCCTTGGCCGCCGCGTCGACCTGAGACCGCTCAGCGATGTCCATCGCGATAGCACCCAGCCTCTGCCCGGGACGCGCGATGGTGCGCAGCTCAGCCAGCGCCGTGTCCAGGCGCTCCTGGCCGCGGGCGGCGATCCAGACGTGCGCGCCGTAGCCGGTCAACATGCGCGCGACCGACAGCCCGATGCCGCTCGACCCGCCGGTCAAGAAGACGCGTTTCCCCTGGTAATACTGGTCTATCGCTGCCATCTGCGCTGCCACCTGCGTCGAGAGTCGCCGTTGGGTTCGCGGCGCAGACTGACACAGCGCGAGCCTCGGTGAAAGCGGAGGCGCCCTCCCTGATCCATACCTCCGAATTGGCGACACATACCGAGCGCTCGACTTGCCACCCAGAGCGAGCGCTCGGCTCGCAGGCGCCCGGGTCTCCGGTTTGAGGCCGTATCGCATCTTCGGTTGCGCATACCGAGCGCTCGCCCCGCTGGAAATACGGATTTTCAGTAGCTTCTAACGCGCCGCGTGACTTTCGCGTCTCGCAAGGTGTGGCAATTGACACGGCGCCGCCGCCAAACCGGGCGTTCGCTCGGCGCGCCAGAACAAGTTCTGCTTTGACCACGGGACGTTGCGCGCCGTGCGTGCCTGTTGACCGGGCGCCCACCCTGACGCATACAACGCGCCACCGTCACGAGTCGAATTTGCCCGGGACCGGAGACCGATCACATGCAGTCCGCCACCACACGAGCGCCCGCCGGCCCCTCCGCTTCCCCGGCCCACACCCCCACGCCGACCGCGTACGACCCGAACTGGACCATCGCGACCGCGCTCGTGCGTGCGGCCAGCGGCGTGAACCCGGACCCTGACGCCGGGATGACCTTTCTGGCCGACGACGGCAGCGAGACGCTCCTCCGCTTCGCCGAGGTGCTGGCCGAGACCCAGCGCCGCGGCCGTCACCTCCTCGCGCTGGGCCTGAACAAGGGCGACCGCGTCGGGTTCATCATCCCCGACCCGATGGAGTTCGTGCTGAGCTTTCTCGGCGCGACCAGCGTGGGCCTCGTCCCCGTGCCCCTTTACCCGCCGCTGAGCATGGGCAAGATCGACAGCTACATCCGCGACACCGCCCGCACGCTGACCATCGCCGGCGCCCGGATGCTGCTGACCCAGAAGAAGGTGCAGCCCATCCTCTGGTCGCTCATCGACAGCGTCGCGTCGCTGGAGAACATCGTCTGCACCGAGGCGCTGAGCGGCCCCGCCCCCAAGTCGGCCAACCCGGTGCCCACGGTCAGCCCCGACGACACGGCGTTTCTCCAGTTCACCTCGGGCAGCACGGCGGCCCCCAAGGGCGTCGTCGTCACCCACCGCAGCCTCGGCGCCAACGCGTGGGCCGTCATGGTCCCGGGCCTTCACACCGACATCCGCGTCGACGTCGCGGTGAGCTGGCTGCCGCTCTACCACGACATGGGGCTCATCGGGTTCGTCATCTCGCCGCTGGTCATCCCCATCTCCACGGTCTTCATGCCGACCATGAGCTTCATCAAGCACCCCTCGCGCTGGGTCGAGGCGCTGAGCAAGCACCGCGGGACCATCTCCTTTGCGCCGAACTTCGCCTACGGCCTGGCCACCCGCCGCACCCCGGCCGACAAGGTCGCGAAGCTCAACCTGAGCCAGGTGCGCGCCCTGGGCGCGGGCGCAGAGCCCAACCACCCGGCCACGCTGAAGGCCTTCATCGACCACTTCGCCCCGGCCGGCCTGCGTCCCGAGGCGATGATGCCGGTCTACGGGATGGCCGAGGCGACGCTGGCGATGACGTTCAGCCGGCTGGAGCAGCCCCTGCGCGTCGACGTCATCGACGCCGCCACCTACCAGAACGAGGGCCGCGCCATCCCGGTGGCCGGCGGCGACATCGAGCCCCACACCCGCCGCATAGCCGGCCCCGAAGGCCGCCTGGAGCACGTCTCGTGCGGCTTCACCTTCCCCGACCACGCCCTGGTCATCATGGACGAAGACGGCCGCGAGCTGCCCGAGCGCACCGTCGGTGAGATCGTCTTCCGCGGGCCGAGCCTCGCCGGCGGCTACTTCGAAAACGGCGAGGCCACAGCGAACACTTTCCGTCCTGACGGGCTGCGCACCGGCGACCTCGGCTACCTCGCCGGCGGCGAGATCTTCGTCACCGGCCGAAAAAAAGACCTGATCATCCTCAACGGCCGCAACTACGACCCGCAGAGCATCGAGTGGGTCGCCGCCG
>CAZNZH010000184.1:0-9101 GCA_964577445.1 uncultured Myxococcales bacterium | reverse complement strand
CCGTCGGCACCATGCCCTTCCTCCATCCACCCGTGGCGTCCAGAGACGGTAGCACTGCGGGCCGCGTCGCCACAAACCCCGGGCGGCTCCGGCGGGTTCCGATCGGCGAAACCGAGGGCTCTCGCGGTGCGGACCTTGCTTCCGCCCGCGCGTCCGTTAGACTGAGGCCGTGTGCGCGCCGGCGATCTCAACACCCGCCGGCGTGATGTGTGTGTGCGCTGCCGGCCTTCGACCACAACCGCGGGTGGGCCTCCATCCCCGGCCGGCAACCCGAAGGAGCCTAGCGTGACCCGCAGAGCCCACGATTTCTACGGCGACTACAACTTCCACATCGAGATCGACGGGATCCACGCCGGCGCCTTTCAGAAGTGCGACGGCCTGAGCTTTGAAGTCGATCTGATCGAGTACAAAGACAGCGGCGACGACTTCCCGCGCTACCGTCCCGGCATCCGCCGCGTCGGCAAGATCAAGCTGACCAAGGGCTACACCGCGTCCAGCGCGTTGTGGGACTGGTGTCAGGCGATCATGGAAGGCAAAAACGAGCGCCACAACGGCGTCATCGAGCTGCTGGACGACGACGCGAACTCGCCGGTGGTCCGCTACGAGTTCATCGACGCCTTCCCGATCAAGTGGAACGGCTTCCGGCTCGACGGCAAGGGCACGACGGCCCTGGTCGAGGACATCGAGCTGGCCGTCGAGCAGATTATCCGCAAGAAGTAGGCGCAAAGAGTCAGGCGCCACCTGCCTTTTTTGCCACGCGGCGCGCCCGCGGAGCCGCCGCCTTCGCTAGAGGAAGCTCTGGGGGTCGACGTCCAGGCTGACCTGGAGGTTGGCCGGCAGCTTCGCGTCGTCCAGCCGTGCCATGGCGCGGCCGATGAGCCCCCCGAGGGCCGCCCGCTGCCGCGCGATGATGTGCAGTTGCCAGCGGTACAGGCCGCGGATGCGCTCGATGGGCGCGGGCTGGGGCCCCATCAGCCACACGCGCTCCGGGTCGGCGCTGGCGCTGATGTCGGCTTGCAGCCCGTGGGCGACGCTGCGCGCCTCGCGCATCACCGCGTCGGCGTCGGGCCCGCTGAGGCGAAAGACCGCCAGGTGGGTGAACGGCGGGCGGTCCAGCAGCTCGCGCAGCTCCAGCTCCTCGGCCAAAAAGGCCCGCGCGTCGTGGGTCAGCGCGTGCTGTAGGGCGTAGTGGTCGGGGTTATGGGTCTGGACCAAGACGCGCCCGGGGCGGTCCGCGCGCCCAGCTCGGCCGGCGATCTGGGTCAGCAGATGAAAGGTCCGCTCGGCCGCGCGCAGGTCCGGCAGCGCCAGCCCGGTCTCGGCGAGGAGCACGCCGACCAGGGTGACGCCCGGAAAATCGTGGCCCTTCGCCACCATCTGCGTGCCGACCAGCACGTCGATGTCGCGATCTCGGAAGCGGTCCAAGAGCCGATTGAGCGCCTTGCCGCGGGTGGTGTCGCGGTCCATTCGCGCGACGCGGGCCTCGGGTAAGAGCTCGCGCAGCACGCCCTCGACGCGCTCGGTGCCGAAGCCGACCTCTTGGAGCGCGTCGTCGCCGCACGTGGGGTTCGGGCAGACCACCGGGCGCACCGCGATGTGGTCACACCAGTGGCAGATGAGGCGCCCGCGGCCCCGGTGCCAGGTGAGGGTGACGCTGCACGCCGGGCAGGTCAGGGACCGCCCGCAGGCCCGGCACAGCAAGAACGCCGCGAAGCCGCGGCGGTTGAGAAAGAGGATGGTCTGCTCGCCGCGAGCGAGGTTTTCCCGGATCGCGTCGAGGAGCGGGACCGAGAAGATCCTGTCCTCATCGGCGAAATCCTGGGCGCGCAGATCGATGAGGCTGACCGGCGGCATGGGGCGGTCCAGCGCGCGCTCGGTCAGCTCGAGCAGCTCGAGCTTCCCGCGGCGGCAGTTCAGCCAGCTCTCGAGGCTCGGCGTCGCGGAGCCCAGCAGGACCGGGCAGCCGGCGAGGTGGCCGCGGACCAGCGCCAGATCTCGGGCGTGGTAGCGGGGCGGCGAGTCCTGCTTGAAGCTGGGGTCGTGCTCCTCGTCGACGACCAGCAGCCCGAGGTTGGGGATGGGCGCGAAGAGCGCTGAGCGGGCGCCGATGACCACGGGCAGCTCGGCGGCGGCGATGCGCAGCCACTGCTCGTGGCGCGCGTCGGGGTCCAGGCCGGAGTGCAGCGCCGCGATGCGGTCGCCGAAGCGCGCGCGAAAGCGCGCGACGAGCTGAGGGGTCAGGGCGATCTCGGGGACGAGGACCAGGGCCGCCTCGCCCCGGGCCAGCACGGCCTCGATGACCTGGAGGTACACCTCGGTCTTGCCGCTGCCGGTGACGCCCATGAGCAAAAACGGCGAGAAGCCGCCGAGGGATTCGGAGATTCGGGCGATGGCCGCGCGCTGGCCCGGGGTCGGCTCGTGGGCCGGGTGGGAGATGGCGCGGAGGTCGGCGAAGGGGTCGCGGGCGACCTCGCGCTCTTCGAGGCGGATGAGCTCGCGGGCGGCCAGCCGGCGCAGGGTGTCGAGGGACGCGCCGGTCTGAGCGCGCAGGTCGGGCGCGGTGGACTCGAGGGCGGTCTCCAAGAAGGTGAGGACCTGGGCCATCCGCGCGCTGAGCCGCTCGCCGTCGCCGGCCGCGCGCACAAAGTGAGCCACCGTCACGGTCTTCATGGTCAAGGGCTTGGCCTCGCCCGAGCGGCCGCCGGTCATGCCCGGGGGCAGCGGCTGAAGCCACGCCTCGCCCGGAGGCAGGTGGTAGTAGGTCGCCATCCAGCTACAGAGCGCGCGGAGCTCCGCGTCCAAGACCGGCTGCTCGTCGAGCTGGGCCAGCAGCGGCTTGATCTTCTTCGGCTCGACACCCTCGGGCGGGGTCTCGTCGGGGCCGTCGGTGACGACGCCGACCAGGCGGCGTGGGCCAAATGGCACACTGACGCGGACGCCGGGCTGGGGCTCCATGCCGTCGGGGACCCGGTAGCTGAAGGTCCGGTGAAGCGGCACGGGCACGGCCACCCGCACGTAGCGGGCGGTCACGGGGCGCCGGAGTCCGGCGGGCCGGCGGGCGGCACCATCTCGGCGGCGTCGGGGGCGGCGTCCAGGCTGAGCCAGGACACACGCCAAGCCACGGCGGGCGCGTCGCCGGTCTGGACGCGTACCCGCGCCGGGAAGCGGGCGCCGGGGCCCGCTGCGGCCGGCTTGCCATCGAAGAATACATCGACAGTGGCTGGGTTTTCGGGGGATCCCGAGCGCTCCACGAGGCGCCGAGCGCGGCCGGTAGCGCGCTCGACGGCGAGCTGGGGCAGCGTGTCCTCGCGCGGGCCGGCGCCGACCACCCACAAGACGGTGTCGTCGGCGTGGGCGAGCGAGGTGCGGCTCATGTCGACGCCCCGCGAGCGCAGGAGCTCGTCGAGGGGTTGGCCGGCGAGGTAGAGCACCCAGAGCGGCGCCGAATCGAGCGGCAGCACCGCCGAGCTGACCGGCGGCCCGTACCAGGTCGTCGTCGTGACGCCGCTGTCCAGCGCCTGCGCGTCGATGCGTAGGCGGCCGGCGCCGTCAGAGGCGACGCGCAGCGCCTCGCGGGCGGGGCCCTCGGCCGGCGTCTCCAGGAGATTCATCGCCCAAGGCGCCGCGGGCGGGGCGGCCTCGCGGGCGACCTCCAGCACGCGCGACGGCGCGGGCACCACGGCGCGCGCGGTGGTCGCCGGGGCGAGCAGGGCCAGGGACCAGGCCATGACGGGGAGGAGGCGAGACATGGGGGGCGGGGTAGCACGCCGACGCCGCTGTTGACAACGCAGCGTGCCATTTCTAAGTGTCCGCAAGGCGGTCCTCACCTCGAACTCAGCGTCCGCCCGGAGCCCGCCGTGACCGATCTCGCCAACCTGCCCGCAGACATCACGCCCCAGGCCTTCATCGACGCGATTCGCGAGGCGATGGCGGGCGAATCGGTGCCGGAGACCGCCAGCAAGCAGAAGGCGGTCCTGGTGCTGGACGGCGACGGCGGCGGCGCGTGGACCGTGGGGTTCGTGGACGGGAAGCTCGAGATCGGCGAGGGCGTGGCGGACGCGCCGCCGGTGCGGCTGACGGCCACCGTGGACTCTTGGCGCGCGCTGGTCGTCGGGCGCATCCACGAGCACGTGGCCAAGGCGGTGGGCCCCATGGCCTTCGACCCGCGGCGCCTGGCCCGGGCCTTCCACGACGGCGCCCGCATCGAGAAGATCAACGCGTTCGCGGGGGATCTGCGCCTCATCGCGGAGGACACCGCCCTCGGCGCCGAGTACGCCGTCACCATCACCTTGGGCGGCGGGGCCCCGAACCTCGCCACCCCGACGACCACGGTCCGAATCACGCTGGAGCACGCGGCAGCGCTCGCCCGGCACGAGGAGAACCTCCAGACGGCCTTCTTCAGCGGCAAGATCCGCCTCGACGGCGATCTCAACCTGCCGATGGGGATCATGGCCGCGCTGATGGCCTGACCGGCAGCGCCGAACCGCATCCCCGCCGCTGATCTGGGGTACTCAGGGTTGACTTCACGCGGGGCATCCTTACACTGCTGGCCCCCTGGGCGTGGTGACCTGGCGACACGGCCGGAGGGTGACCTTGCGCTTCGACGACACGCTCCTTCAGGAGATCCGGGACCGGAACAGCTTGGTCCAGGTCGTCGGTGACTATGTCTCGCTACGCAAGGCCGGCAACAACTTCGTGGGATTGTGTCCGTTTCACAGCGAGCGCTCTCCCTCCTTCAGTGTCAACGAGCAACGCCAGTTCTTCTACTGCTTCGGCTGCCAGACCGGTGGTGACGTGATCGCGTTCGTCCGCGAGCTCCACGGATACAGCTTTATCGAAGCCGTTCGGCACCTCGCCGATCGGGTCGGCATCGCTGTGCCTGAAGCGCCGCAGGGCGGGGGCGCTGGTGGGTTCGGCGCAGGGGGCGGCAAGCCCAAGGTCGACCGGCAGGGCAAAGACGCCTACTTCGCGGTCGGCCGCTCGGCGCGCGAGTATTTCACGGAGACGCTGCAAGGGCTGCGGGGCGCCAGCGCGCGCGAGTACGTCCGCGAGCGGGGCATCACCTCGGAGACGGCGACGACCTTCGCCCTCGGCTTGGCGCCCGACGGCTGGGACGGGCTGGCGCAGCACCTGGCGAGCGACGGCTTCGACCCGCGGCTGGCCGAGAGCGCCGGGCTGGTCGCGCCCAGGCGGGAGGGCGGTGGTTACTACGACCGCTTCCGAAGCCGCCTCATGTTCCCCATCCGCAACCTGGCGGGCGAGGTCGTGGCCTTCGGCGGGCGCATCCTGCCGGGCTTCGAGACACTGGGCGACGACAAGGTCGCCAAGTACATCAACTCCCCCGAGACCCCCGTCTACACCAAGGGCAAGGCGCTCTTCGGGCTCTACGAGGCCCGCCGCGCCTTGCGCCAGACCGGCTACGCCGTCGTCGTCGAGGGCAACGTCGACGTGCTGATGGTGTCGCAGGCGGGCATGGCGCACGTCGTCGCCCCCATGGGCACCGCGCTCACGCCCGAGCAGTGCCAGCTCCTGCGCCGCTTCGTGCCGCGGGTCGTGCTGCTCTACGACGGGGACAACGCCGGCCGCGCGGCCGCCAAAAAGGGCGTCCCCGTCGCCCTCGCCGAGGGGCTCCAGGTGGCCGTGGTCACCCTGCCCGACGGCCAGGATCCCGACACCTTCGTGCGCACCGCGGGCGTGGACGCGCTGGCGGCGCTCGTGGATCGCGCCGTCGCGGGCTGGGATTTCTTGGTCGAGAGCACCATCGAGGCGCTGAACGTCCGCCAGGACCGCCACGCCGGCGCGCCCAGGGCCGTCGACCAGTTGGCGCCGGTGCTGGACGGCATCCCCGACCGGCGCGAGCGCCTGCTCTATCAGCGCAGCCTCGCCGGCGCGCTCGGGCTGACCGACGGCGATCTCGGGGACTTCCTGCGCGACGCCCGCTCGCGCCAGCGACCGGGCTCCGGGGTGGAATCGTCGGGCCCGCCCGCTCGTTCTACGCGCCCGAACGCACCACCGCCGCCATGGCGCGAGTTGAAATTGCTGATGTTGCTCATGGAAGCGGCCGAAACACGTCCGGTCGCGCAGGGCCGAGACGTCGCGCGCCTGTTGACACACCCAGGGGTGCGGGAGGCGTTGGAGCTGCTGTGGAATCTCGACGACGAGCAGCCTGGCATCCCCGCGGCCGTCGTCGCGTCGTCGGTGGCCGACCCGGCGCTGAAGACGCAGCTCTTCGAGGCTTTAGCCCGCGACCACGCCCACGCCGACGCGCGGCGCGAGCTGGACGAGCTGGTCCTTCTGCTCGAGCAAGACCAGATCAAGCGCGAGCGCTCAGCCGCATCGCACCCCGTCATCGACGCCTCCCGGCAGTCCGACGACGACGCCTCCGTTCAAGCCATGTTCGACAAGCTGGCGGTCGAACGTCAGCTTGCTGCCCTAAAGAAATCCAAGATCTCCTGACCGTCCGAGGACCACGATGGCGAAGCTGACACAGACCCGCGAGTTCAAAAAGCTCATCAAGCTCGGGACCGAGCGTGGCGTGGTCACGACGGACGACGTGCAGCGCATCCTGCCCGACGGCGCGTTGGACGCAGAGAAGCTCGAGATCCTGTTCGAGTTCCTCAAGGAGAAGTACTCGATCGAGGTGGTCGGGGAGACCGCCGGCAAGAAGCTCACCGAAGCCGAGCAGGAGCGCGACGCGCTGCGAAAGCCCGCGACGCGGGTGGACACGTCCGCGGACGCGATGAAGACCAACGACCCGGTGCGCATGTACCTGCGCAAGATGGGCTCGGTGAGCTTGCTGACGCGCGAGGGCGAGATAGAGATCGCCAAGAGAATCGAGCAAGGCGAGCTCGAGGTCATGGACGTGCTCTTCGAGACCGACTACTCGGTCCTGTTGATCCTCGACCACGACGAGGGCATCCGCGAAGGCACCATCAACGTGCGCGACGTGGTCAAGGATCTCGAGGGCGAAGACGGCTCGGGCGAGATCGAGGACGACCGGCTCAAGGCGGCGACCCTGGACGCGTTCGCGCGGGCCCGGACCGCTTATCAGGGCGCGCACAACGCCGGGAAGAAGATGCTGTCGCTGGACGCCAGCGACCCGAAGGCGTTCAAGCTGCTGGAGGACCGCGCCGCCAAGCTGGACGTGATGGTCGCGGCCTTCCGTGAGCTGCGCTGGAACAAGAAGCTGCTCGACAAGGTCGTGGGCAGCTTCAAGAGCTTCGTAAAGCGACTACAGCGCGCGGAGAGCGAGATTCGGCGTGTGGAGCGGCGGCTGGGCCTGTCGACCAAGCAGATCCGGCAGCTCGCCGAGCAGGCCAAGAAGAACAAGTCCTTCGACGCGCAGCTTCAGGCCGAGCACGGCGTGAGTGCGGAGGCGCTGCTCGAGGGCGCCCGCGTGATCTCGGCCAACACGAAGAAGCTGTACAAGGTGCAGCAGGAAGCCGGGATGGAGCTCGAGACCATGCGGTTGGTCTACAACCGCGTGCTGTCGGGCGAGAAGAAGGCCGAGAAGGCGAAGACCGAGCTGGTCGAGGCCAACTTGCGCCTCGTGGTGTCCATCGCGAAGAAGTACACCAACCGCGGCCTCCAGTTCTTGGACCTGATCCAGGAAGGCAACATCGGCCTGATGAAGGCCGTGGACAAGTTCGAGTACCGGCGCGGCTACAAGTTCTCGACCTACGCGACGTGGTGGATTCGGCAGGCCATCACGCGCGCCATCGCGGACCAGGCGCGGACGATCCGCATCCCGGTCCACATGATCGAGACGATCAACAAGCTGATCCGCACCAGCCGCTATCTGGTGCAGGAGCTGGGGCGCGAGCCGACGCCGGAAGAGATCGCCGAGAAGATGGACATGCCGATCGAGAAGGTCCGGAAGGTCCTGAAGATCGCGAAGGAGCCCATCAGCCTCGAGACGCCCATCGGCGAAGAGGAAGACTCGCATCTTGGTGATTTCATTGAGGATAAGCGCATCATGAGCCCCGCGGATGCGGTGATCTCGATGAACCTGTCCGAGCAGACGCGCAAGGTGCTGGCGACGCTGACGCCGCGTGAGGAGAAGGTCTTGCGGATGCGCTTCGGCATCGGCGAGAAGTCCGACCACACGCTGGAGGAGGTGGGCCAGGACTTCTTCGTCACCCGCGAGCGCATCCGGCAGATCGAGGCGAAGGCGCTGCGAAAGCTGCGTCACCCCTCGCGCGCCAAGAAGCTGAAAAGCTTCGTGGACAGTTGAGCGGGGCGGGCGCGGCGCGAGTCAAAGCGGCCCTTGCCGTCCTTGACTTGCTCCACCGCGTGTGGTTTGAGGCTCCCCGCGTCCCACGTCACACATTTGGGGCGCGCTCTATGGTGGGCTCATAGCTCAGCGGTTAGAGCTGCCGGCTCATAACCGGTCGGTCCCTGGTTCAAATCCAGGTGGGCCCATTGCACCCCTGGCAGACTGTAGGACGCCAATCTTGCACGCGTTCGATGACAACCCGAGAGCAGAGGCCACAACGCCGCCTTCACAGGCGGCGTTGTCGTTTCTTCGACCGGCGAGTCAACAGCTACGAGTCGAGCGTTCACCGCGGTGAACACACGTTGGAGGCAGCCGTGAGGGATACCATCGAAGCGCTCATCGAACTGCAGCAGGTCGACGACGAGATCCGCGGCCAGCAAGTCCAACGAGACGAGCTCGCCGCCAACCTCGACCGGCTGAAGGCCATCCTCGTCAGGATGGACGCCGAGCTGAACGACAAGCGCGAGAAGCTCAACGAGGCGACGCGCTTTTACGATGACAAGCAGATCGATCTCCAGGCCGACTCGGAGCGCCTGTCGCGGTCCAAGCAGAAGCTCACCGCGGTGACGCGCACGAAGGAGTACGCGGCCATGCAGCGCGAGCTGGACACGCTGCGGCGGAAGTTCGGTGACGACGAGGCGGAGATCATGCGCCTGGCCCAGGCCATCGAGGAGTACAAAGCCTCGATCGCGGCCCAGGAGACCAAGCTCGCCGAGCTTCAGGGCGAGGTGAAGCGCGAAGAGGACGCCAGCGCCGAGCGCCTGGGCGAGCTCGACGCCGCCATCCAAGCCGTCGCCGAGCGCAAGAAGGCCATCACGGTGCGCCT
>CAZNZH010000183.1:0-9103 GCA_964577445.1 uncultured Myxococcales bacterium | reverse complement strand
GATCCCGACGATCCACGACGACAGCCGCTTCTACATCACGACCCAGGGCGTGCTGGGCGAAAAATACGTGGAGATCGATCCCGGCAGCCCCGACCGGCCCTCCCTGGCTCCGGGCGCGGTCCGTCGCGGTGAGCCGCCGCTGCGGCTCGAGATCATCGCCGCGCAGGCCGGGCGGCTGCTGGAGTCCGTGACCAAGCTGGTGGGCGACAACGAGGGGTCGCTCGCGGCGATCCTCCACGACACGCGCGACACGGTGGCGTCCTTGAAGAGCGCGGCCGCGAAGGCCGACACGTTGATCTCGGCCAATGAGGAGAAGATCACGAAGATCATCGACGAGCTGCTGGCCGTCGAAGGGGACGCCCGGCGCTTGCTGGCGTCGGCCAACAACGCGGTCGGCGACGGCGACGAGCTGCGCCGGACCATCCAGAACGCCCAGGAGATCTCCAGCGAGGTCCGGTCTCAGGTGGGCCCCGTGGTGAGCGGGCTACAGAGCACGCTCGGGCAGTACTCGAAGCTCGCCGAGACGGGGCAGGCGGCGGTGGAGGACGTCCGCGCGGGGGTCGTCGCGGGGGTAGGCGACGCGCGCAAGGCGCTGGCGGACGTCTCGGCGCTGACCGGCAGGGTGCGTGACGGCAAGGGCAGCTTGGGCGCGCTGTTGGCGGACGACGAGATCTACGACGACGTGCGGGAGATGCTGAAGGACCTCAAGCGGCACCCGTGGAAGTTCCTCTGGAAGGAATAGCCCCGGCCTGACGAGGCGAGCGCCCCGCGGAGGCCGCCCGGTCAGACCGACATGGGACCTTCAGGCAGGCCGTTGACGAACTGGTGAATCACCGGGTCGTCGCTGGTGCGGAAGCCCTCGGGGGTCGAGTCCAGGCGAATGTGGCCTTGGTAGATCATGGCGATCCGGTCGGCGACGGTGAAGATGCTGCGGAGATCGTGGCTGACCACGATGGAGGTCACGCCCGCGTCGGCGCGGAGCGAGCGGATGAGGTCGTCGACGGTGGACGCGGCCATGGGGTCGAGGCCGGTGGTGGGCTCGTCGAAGATCATGAACTGCGGGTCCATGGTCAGGGCGCGGGCGATGGCGACGCGCTTTCGGAGGCCGTCGCCGATGGCCGCCGGGTACTGGTCGGCCTCGCGCTCCATGTTGACGAGCTCGAGCTTGGCTGCCGCCGCGAGGGCGGCCTCCTTGCGGCCCATCTTGTGGTGCTTGCGCAGGGGGAGCATGACGTTTTCGAGCAGCGTCATCGAGTCGAAGAGGGTGGAATTCTGAAATACCATCGCGCACTTACGGCGAATCGGATAGAAGCCGCGCTCGTCGAGCCAGGTGATGTCCTCGCCGTCGAGGATGACGCGGCCGGAGTCGGGGCGCAGCAGGCCCACGAGGTGCTTGACCAGGACCGACTTGCCCGCGCCCGACGCGCCGATGATGTAGTGGACCTGGCCCGTATCCACCGTGATGGACACGCCGTCGAGCACCACGTTGGTGCCGAATCGCTTGTGGATGTCGATGAACTCGATCACGGCGGGGGCGGCTCAGTGGGTGAAGAGGAGGTGGCCGACGATGGAGAGGAAGAAGTCCAAGACGACGACCGCGAAGCTGGTGTTGACGACGGCGCGGGTGGTCGCCCAGCCGACGCCCTCGGAGCCGCCGGTCGCCGTCAGGCCGGCGTTGCCTGCGATGACCGGGATGGCGAAGCCGTAAGAGAGCGCCTTGAGCGAGCCGACGATGACGTCGTCGGTGCTGACCAACTGGAGGCTGAGGAAGGTGCGGTAGTTGATGTCGAAGACCGCGTTGGCGATGAGCATCCCGGCGATGGTGGCCACCAAGACCGCGTAGATGCTGAGCATCAGCACCATCACCGTGCACGCCAGGACGCGGGGGACGATGAGGTAGACGATGGGGTCGGCGTTGCACATGCGCAGCGCGTCGACCTGCTCGGTCACGGTCATGGAGCCGATCTCGGCCGCGATGCCGCTGCCGACGCGGGTGGCGATCATCAGGCCGGTGATGGTCGGGGCGAACTCGCGGATCATGATCTGGAGGAAGGCGGCGCCCAGCATGGAGAAGTCGGGGATGATCTGCTGGATCTGCATGGCGACCTGGTAGACCGAGATCAGGCCCAGGAAGCCCAGGGTCACCGTGATGAAGGGCACGGAGCGGTTGCCGATGAGGTACGCTTGGTGGATGACCTCGCGCCAGGCGATGGGGGCCGCGACGATGGAGCGCACCGTGCGCAGGCCGCAGCCGAGCAGCGAGCCCCAGGCGCGGGAGATCGCCACGACGGGGGCGCCGACGGCCTCGAAGAAGTTTTCGGCAGACGAGTTCAAAGCGAGTAGAGGTATCCCACCACGAAGTCGATGATGAAGATGGCCGTCGCGTTGGAGACGACGGAGTTGTTGACGGCGCGGCCGACGCCGGTGGCGCCGCCGCGCACGGAGAGCCCGAAGTAGCACGAGATGCAGCTTATGGAGACGCCGAAGCAGGCGGCCTTGACGATGCCCATGGTGAACTCGTCGAGGAGGCGGCTCTCGAGCAGGTCGCTCAGGAGCACGCGCCAGTGGAGGTCGACGAGGAACTGCGCGGTGAGGGCGGCGCCGATGATGGCGAAGAGGTCGCCCAGCACCATGAGCAGCGTCAGCATGGTCATCATGGCCAAAAAGCGCGGGACCACGAGGTAGGAGAGCGGGTCGATGGCGAGGGCGCGCAGGGCGTCGACCTGCTCGGTGACCACCATGGTCCCGAGCTCGGCCGTGTTGTTGGCGCCGACGCGGCCCGAGAACATCAGGCCGATGAGGATGGGGCCGATCTCGGCGAAGACGCTGAAGCCCACGCCGTAGCCGATGAGGCCGGTGGCGCCGGTCTTCTGCACGTAGAACGCGGTCTGGATGACCATGATGGCGCCGACGAAGAGCGCGGTCATCACGACGATCGGGTAGCTCTTCACGCCGACGTTGTAGAGGTTTCGCCAGACCTCATCGGCGTCGACGCGCGGCGGGACCAGCGCGCGGAGGGTGCGCGCGAGCAAGGTGGTCGCCCCGCCGACGGTCTCGGCGATGCCCAGCGCCGACGCCCCGACGCTGGCGACCATGCCGGTGAGAAACCCGCTCACGCCCGCACGCTCTTCGCCGCGAGGGCGCCGAAGAAGAACTCGCCCACCAGCGGGTCGGCTTGGGCGATGGCGTCCTCTGGGCCCTCGAAGAGCACCCGCCCCTCGTAGATCATCAGGTAGCGGTCGCAGATGACCTTCATGCGGTCGATGTCGTGGCTGACCACCACCGACGCCACCCCGGGCGCGCTGTGGTGCATCGTCTGAACGAGCAGGAAGATCTTCGACGAGGTCACCGGGTCGAGCCCGGCGCTCGGGTCGTCGTAGAGCACGATGCGCGGCTCGGCGATGGTGGCCCGCGCCATGCCCACCCGCTTCTTCATGCCGCCGGAGAGCTCGTTGGGGAATCGGTCCAGGGCGTGGCCCAGCCCGAGCTGCACCAGCCGCTCGCGCACCCGCTGCCCGATGACCTCCTCGGAGGTGCCGCCGGCCTGACGCAGCGGAAACGCCACGTTGTCCGCGACGTTCATGAAGTCGAAGAGCGCGTAGTTCTGAAAGAGATAGCCGAACTCGCGGCGTATGGCGGCCAGCTCGAAGCCGTCGGCGCTCGCCAGATCCTTGCCTCGCACGGTCACGCGGCCCTCGTCGGGCTTCACCAGGCCGGCCATCAGGCGCAGCAGCACGCTCTTTCCGTGCCCGCCGGGCCCGATGATGCCCAGCAGCTCGCCCGGGCGCACCTCCACGTCGACGCCGCGCAGCACCCACTGGCGCCCGTAACGCTTGCCGACGCCGCGGCACACGATGATCGGTTCATCGCTCACAGGCGCACCGGCGGCTTGGTCCACAGCGCGGGTCAAGGCATCCCCTCCACGATCGGCGTGGGATCGCAGACCTGCGAGCCTGGCTCGGCCCGCGCCGCGTCCAGCCGCCGCAGGTACTTGCTCTCATCATACTCCTGGGCGATCCGCGCGAAGCTGCGCTCCGCCTCGGCTGGCCGGCCCGCGCGCAACCACGCGCACCCTTGCCAGAATTGCACATCATCGCGCCAACGGCTGCGCGGATAGTGCTCGAGAAACCTGCCATAGGCGCGGGCGGCGTCTGCGGGCCGGCCACGCTCCACCATGTCCATCCGCGCGAGGCGCAGCTCGCCAAGCCAGTGATACGGCGTGTCGTAGCTCCCCAACAGGTAGGATCTCTCTCGCGTCGCGAGGATCCGCTGCACCGCGCGCCGCTCGTCTTCCAAGCGCCCCTGGCGATGGTAGAGCCACGACAGCTCCCACACGCCCTCCTCCCACACCCCGTCGAGGAAGTGCCGCTTGGCGAGCTGTCGATACAGCTCCTCGGCCGCCGCCGCCATGGAGGCCGCGCCGCCGGCGACCCAGGCCCGGTACGCCGTGTGGCCCGCGTAAGCCAGGAGGTTGTCCCCGAGCGTGCTGGTCTCGAGCACGTCGTAGGCGGCCCGCGACCAGCGGAGGTGGTCTGACAGGGACCCGGCCGGCCCGCGCTCGGCCAGGGATTGCAGCCGCTGGACCGCCCTCAGGCCGGGCATCAGGTCGGGGTAGGTCATCACGATGCGGCGGTAGAGCGGCACCGCCTCGGAGCCGTCGCCGACGCTCTCGGCGAGGCGCGCCTGCTCGTGGCGGGCCCGCGCGCGGTCCATCCGTCGCACGGCGCGGTCGCCCTCGGCGGCGTACATCGCGAAGGCCACCGCGGGCCGGCCGAGCTTCTCGTAAGCCCTCGCCTGGTCCATCCGCGCCAGGCTCTGGTCGGCGGCCGTCGGGGCCTCGCGCTCCAATCGCTCCAGCGCTTGGAGGCCGGCCTGTGCGTCGCCGCTATCCACCTGCTGCCCCGCCGCTTTCCATGCCGCGCTCCAGCGGGTGACGGCGGGGTCGGAACCGCACGCCGCGAGCGTGAGGATCGCGGCCAGGACGCCCACCGAGCGCGCGCTACCCGTGCCGGCGCGTTCAGGCACTGTCGAGGACCCCGAGCAGCGACGCGTGGAGCCGGCCGTTGGACGCCACGATGTGCGGGCGCTCGGGATCGAAGGGCGCGCCGCCAAAGCCCGTCACGCGCCCGCCCGCCTCGCGCACCAAGACCACGCCGGCCGCCACGTCCCAGGGACCCAGGCGCGGCTCCCAGTAGCCGTCGAAGGCGCCGCGGGCCACGTCCACGAGGTCCAGCGCCGCCGCCCCCATCCGCCGGACCCCTCGCCCGGCCAGGAGCGCCGCCCGCAGCGGCCGCAGCAGCGCGTCGACCGTGTCCCGCCGGTCGTAGGGGAAGCCCGTGGCGAGCAGCGCGTCCCCCATGCTCTCCGTCGTCGAGACCGCGATGGGAAGCCCGTTCTTGGTGGCGCCGCGCCCGGTGGCGGCCACGTAGACGTGCCCCTCTGCGGGCGCCGCGATGACGCCGACTGTGGGCTCGCCCTGAAACCACGCCCCGATGCTGACCGCGAAGCGCGGCAACCCGTGGACGAAGTTCGTGGTGCCGTCCAGCGGGTCGACCACCCAACGCCAGGGCGCGTCGCCACGCCCCGACACGCCGGTCTCCTCGCCGAGGAAGCCGTCGTCGGGGAAGGCCTCGGCGATGCCCCGGGCGATGAGCGATTCGGCGGCGCGGTCGGCCCCGGTCACCAGGTCGACGGCGCCCTTCCTGTCGATCTCCAGGGTGCGACCGAACCAGCGCATCAGCTCGTCGCCTGCGAGGCGGGCCAGGCGCTCGGCCAACGCGAGACGCTCGTCGAGCCCCGTCGGGGAATCCGTCACCGCGCCTCCCGGCTCCTCATGGCCACGCGTAAGTTTCACGCCCGGCAGGCGCCAGCCCGCACCTCTGGGCCGAAGCCCGGCGAGATGCGCAGGCTATTCGGGCCGAGGTAACGCCGTCAACGGCGCCGGCATAGAGCCGTCTATCCTGACGCGTTCCGCCTTTTTCGGGGCACGCCGGGTACCCCTGGACAGCGCCCCGTGATGGTGGTGTGATACGCGGTGGGGCAATTATTCCAATAAAACCCCCAACATCCAATCACCGCGAGCCCGCTGCATCGGAGGCCAACGGCGAGGACGGAATGCGGAACCTGACAATCGAGTTGGGCACCCGTGTCCCCGCCGACAGGCGACCGGGTCGGGCCGGGACGCCCCGGATGGAGGTGACGTCATGAGACGCCGTGCCGTATCGAGCCAAGAGTTGCTCGGATTGCTGGCCGAGCTTCGCTCAAACTACGAGCTGCGCGAGTTTGAGGTCGACGCCGGTCCCAAGATGCTCAAGATCACGGCCCCGGTCCTCGACCGCTCGGCCCTGGCGCGCGCGACGAAGCGCTCCACCCAGCACCGGATGGACTCCGAAGAGCTCTTGCACGGTCGCGATGGCTTGGCGCCCTCACCCGAGGCCGAGAACGCCGGCGTGGCTCACTGGTCGGAGCTGTGGCCCTGCTCGCGAGCGATGGCGGCCTACTTTGGCCACTGCGTGCGCATGCGCAGCGTCGACGCCATCGAGGTGCGGTGCGGCCTGGGCACGGCGGGGCTGGGTGCCGCGGCCAAGGGAGCGCGGGTTCGCCTGGCGGACTCCGACCCCGAGGCGCTGCGCTTCGCCCGCTACAACGCGTTACAGAACGGGTTTCCGCATGTGACGACGATGGAGTTCGACTGGAAGCAGGACCGCCTCCCCGGCTCGGTCGGGAGCCTCATCTTCACCGACGTGCTGCACGATCGGGACAGCTTCGACCACGTCTTTCGGATGCTGCGCGACAACCTGTCGGCGGGCCGCACGGCCTTCCTCGCGGAGCCCGGCCGGCCCGTCGCGAGCGACTTCTTCGAGGAGCTGCGCAAGACCGACTATCGGGTGCGGCTCGACATGGAGCGGGTCGAGGACACCAACAGCGACAACTACTATCTGGTCAGCGTCCTCCGGATTAAAAAGGAGCACTGACCCTGTCCCTGTGACAGGGTGTTGCGGCCCGCGGCTCGTCGCCTCAGTCGCTGCTGGCGGCCTTTGACGGAGCGCTCGCGGGCTTGGACTCGCTGCCGCTGGTAGACGTGGACGACGATTCGGACTTCGAGTCGGAGCCGCTGCTGCTTGAGCCGCTGCCCTCGCTTGAGCCGCTGCTGTCACTTGACCGGCCGCCGCTGTTTGAGCTGCTTGCCGGCGCGGGCTTGGCCGCGTAGTCGGTCTTGTACCAACCGGAGCCCTTGAGCACGAAGCTGGTCTGGCTGATGAGGCGCTTCATGGCGTCCTCGGCGCAGGCCGGGCAGGTCTTCAGCGGCGGGTCGGACATTCGCTGCATCTGCTCGACGCGATGTCCGCAGGATTCGCACTCATATTCGTAGATGGGCATGGGTCGCTAATCCTTGGTCTGGCTGGATCATCCCCGCCACGGCGGGTCGCTTCAGGTCAGCGCCAGCGCGGCGGGGGCCTCGGCGAAGAGGCGCTTTGGCGGGTTGAAATAGCCGAAGCGCAGGCGCGGGTGGCGGCGGCGCACCTCGGCCAGCCACGGCCGGATGCCCATGGGCTCGTCGCCCTCACCCGACGCCTCGCCCACATGGGCCAGATAGATCTCGGGGTCCATGTTGAGGTTGCGGAGCTGGATCATGTCGACGGGCAGCTCCTCGATCCACTCCGACAGCGCGTCGAGCTCGGCTTTGTTGTCGGTGACGCCAGGGAAGATGAAGTAGTTGAGCATCACGTAGCCGCCGTGGGCCTTTACGATGCGCGCGGACTCTTTTACGTCGGCGAAAGCGTAGCCTTTGGGGCGGTAGTAGGCGGCGTAGACGTCGGGGCGCGCGCTGTTGGTCGACACGCGGATGCTCTGCAGGCCCGCCTTGCACATCGCCTCGACGACGTGGGGGCGCGACGCGTTGGTGTTCAGGTTGATGACGCCGTCTTGGGTCCGCAAGCGGATCTGGCGGATGGCCTCGGTGAGCTGCTCGCCCTGCATCAGCGGCTCGCCCTCGCAGCCCTGGCCGAAGCTCACCACGGCGTCAGCACCGACGCGCGCGATGTGGCCGGCCGCGACGTCGGCGAGCTCTGAGGCCGTGGGCGGGAAGCGGATGCGGTCGTGGCTGGCGACGAAGCCCTCGTCGCCGGTGGGCGGCTGAAACGAGATGCAGCCGACGCAGAGCGCGTTGCAGGTGGGGGCTGCGGGCATGGGCGCTTCGAAGCGGTCGAGGAAATAGTTCTGCGCGGCGCGGCAGTGGTACTCGAGGGCGCAGCGGGTCAGGTGGGTGACGAGGCGGTTGTCGGGCTCGGACTCCACGCGCTTCTTCACGCCGGCTTTGATCTCGGCGATGTCGAAGCGGAAGGGGTCCTGGCGGATGTCGGGGTCCACGCGGATGCCGCTGGTGACCAGCTCGCCGTCGCGGACGCCGAGGACGCTGTAGGCGAAGAGCGGCAAGCCCGGCGCGTCGTCGCGGGTCTCGTAGGCCGGCAGCAGCGTGCGCAGCCACGCCGGCGCGATGAAGCAGCTCGCGGCGGACACGTTCGGGTCGTCGACGACCACCATGGAGTCCGTCTCGGGATCGTAGCCCGCGGGGCGCCGGCCGGGCAGCACGAAGAGGTCGCTGCCCGTCGGCAGCGGGACGATCTCGTCGTCGTCCAGCGTGCGCCAGCAGTCGCCGTCCCAGCCGGCCATCTCGAGGTCGGGGTGCTCGAAGACCGAGCCACTGGCGTCGGCGTAGGCCATCATCGCCCGCCCGCTTCGCTTTTCGGCTGCCACAGCGTCCTCCCGTGCACCAAAAACCGCGCCGCGGGGACACGGCATGGCGCGCGGGTTCTAACCGATCGGCGGGGCGGTTGAAAAGGTTCTGGCGAGGGTCTCCATCAGATCCGGCGGTGGATCGAAGCCCGCGGCCTCCCAGAAATCCGGGTCGGGCGGCACCTCGACGCACACCCGGTGGCCGCCGGGGTGGGTCTGGGCGAGGCGCTCGGCGTGCTGGCTCAGGCGCGACGCCTTGGTGCCGCCATACTGCGGGTCGCCGATGATGGGGCTGCCCATGCCCGCGAGGTGAACGCGGACCTGGTGGGTGCGCCCGGTCTCCAGGCGCAGCGCCACGAGGCTGCGG
>CAZNZH010000182.1:0-9107 GCA_964577445.1 uncultured Myxococcales bacterium | reverse complement strand
AAAGCCCCCGTGCCTGAAGCCTCCCCGAGGGCGCCGACCCCCAAGAAGGCGAGCGAGACTGGCGCGGGCACCTGGGGGCCCGTAGACTGAGCCCAGGACGCTTCGGGCGTCCGGCGCAGGCGTCTCGCGCGCCTGCGTCCTGGTCTCCGTGCGACGCGGGCTGCGGCCCGCGCCGGCCCCCCTAAAGCCCTGACCGCGGTGGCCCGCGACCACGCGGAGGTGCGACAGTGATGCACAGCAGCGCGCAAGTGCGCAGCGCCCTGATCGCCGCGGGGCTCGTCGCGGCCGTCGCGATGATGGCCGGCCCCGCTGCCCAAGCGGCCGAACCGACGCCGGAAGCCAGCGCGATCGCCCTGCGCGACCAGGCCACCGCGGCGTTTGACGCGGGGCGCTACTCCGAGGCGGCGCGCCTCTTTTTAGAGGCCTACGTCAGCTTTCCAAACGGCTGGTTGCTCTATAACGCCGCGCGCGCGCAGCACAACGGGGGCGATCTCAAGGGCGCACTGGACTCCTACCGGCTCTTCATCGGCAGCCCCGAGTCCGACGCGGAGTATCGCGGCCGGGCGTCCCAATACATCATCGAGATCGAGCAGGAGCTGCACCCGCCTGCGCCCGAGGTCCCGGACAAGCCCGCGGTGGTCGGGCCGAAGACACCCGCCGGGCTGTATCCCGACAGCGGGGTCGGCGACGCGACGCAGGTCAAGGTCAGCGCGACCAAGCCCGCGGTGAGCCCGCCCGGCCGCGCCAAGCGGGTCGCGGGCTGGACCCTCACCGCGATGGGCGCCGGGCTGGCCGTCACGGCGGCGGCGCTCCACCTCGCCGCCAACACGACCCGCGATGATATCCGGTCAGACACCGGCGGCGGCGGCGGCGTCGTCGACGCCTCCGTGCTCACCCAGCGAGAGGCGCTGGACGCCGCGGCCCGCGCGGACCGACGGGAGCTGTGGTCCGGGATCACGCTCGGCGTGGGCGTCGCCGCGGTGGTGACCGGCGTGGTGCTGATCATTCGCGGCAAGCCGGCCCGGTCGCCCCAAGTCGGCGTGTCCCCGCTGCCCGGCGGCGCCGTGGCCGGCCTTCGGGGGTCCTTTTGATGACGCGCGTGGACGGCTTTGTCAGGATGTTGCTGGCGCTCGCGTGCTTGGTGCAGTTGCAAGCGTGCAAGGACGACCTGGGCCTCGGCGGCGTGGTGTTCGAGTGCGTCAGCCAAGAGGACTGCGCCACAGGCTATCTGTGCCGAGTCGACGGCTCGCTGGGACGCAGCGTCTGCCTCACTGAAGGCTCGATCGTCGAGCCCGTGGAGGGGCTCAACCTGGTGGTCACCTCCGAGGCGCCGGTCGCGGGGCCTCTGACCGCGGTTCGCGCGGTGTTCGCCGCGAAGGGGGGCGCCGAGCTGCTGCGCTGGCCCACCCAGGTCAGCGACGTGCACACCTCCATCGCGGTGAGCGCGAGCTTCGCGCCCGTGCCCGGCCCCGCGAACTGGCGCCTGGACCGCGCGACGGCGCCGTTTGCGGAGGGCACCACCGTGGACGCCCTCGTGGTCGGCGTGACCGCCACCGGCACCGCCACCCTGTGGATGGGCAAGCTCGATTTCAGCTCGAACCAGCCGCAGACCGTCGATCTCGTGCGCGTGGCGGCGGCCTGCGACAGCGACAAGGACGGGTTCTCCGACTGCGGCAAGCTCGGCTGCTGCGGCGGCGCCGACGACAGCGTGCTGGCGGACTGCGAGCCGACGGTCGCCACCGCCAACCCGTTCGCCACCGAGGACCCCTGCACCCAGTGCGGCGACGGCATCGACCAGGACTGCCGGGGCGGCGACGCGGTCTGCGTTGACGACGACAAGGACGGGGTCCCCGACTGCATGGAGGGGGCTTGCGGCGCGGGAGATCCCAAGGTGGCGCCGGGGCTGCCCGAGGTGTGCGACGGCATCGACCAGGACTGCGACGACCAGACCGACGAGGGCTTCGGGATCGGCGAGCCGTGCGGCGAGGGTGCGTGCGCGGGCGGCGTCGTCGTGTGCAGCGCTGGCGGGCTCACGACCGAGTGCTCGTCCGCGTCCAAGGCGTCCGCCGAGATCTGCGGCAACGCCATCGACGACGACTGCGACGGCGGCACCGACGAGGGCTGCTCGAAGCACGACCTCGACGGCGACGGCTACGGAGCGGACACCGGCGACTGCAACGACCACGACGCCGGCGTCTTCCCGGGCGCGCCCGAGCCCTGCTGCCCGCGCGCCCTCCAAGGCCAGCCGGGAGCGCTCGTCACCTGCGACAAGAACTGCGATCACGGCGTGAAGTTCTGCGCGAAGACCGACCTCGACGAGGACGGCTACTCGCCGCCCGACGACTGCGACGACGGCGACGCGACCGTCTACCCGGGCGCGCCTGAGCGCTGCGGCGACGGCGTGGACCAGGACTGCGACGGCTCCGACCTCTCGTGCGGGGGCCTCGTCGACGTGGACGGAGACGGCTACGCCGCGGATGTGGACTGCGACGACAACGACTCCGCCCGCCACCCGGGCGCGACCGAGCTGTGCGACGGCATAGACCAGGACTGCGACGGCCAGACCGACGAGGGAAATCCCGGCACCAACGGCGGCGAACCCTGCGGCGAGGCCGCGGGCGCCTGCGTCCCCGGAAAGCGCGTGTGCGTCAACGGCCCCAGCGCCGACCTCGCCCCGGGCACGATCGCGTGCATCGGCGGGAT
Source organism: uncultured Myxococcales bacterium (assembly GCA_964577445.1). Lineage (GTDB taxonomy): Bacteria > Myxococcota_A > UBA9042 > PHBI01 > JACKFB01 > JACKFB01. The sequence continues at coordinate 6,404 of CAZNZH010000182.1, read as the reverse complement.
CGGGCCGGTCGACGAGGCGTGCAACGGGATCGACGACGACTGCGACGGTGAGACCGACGAGGCCTTCTCGGTCGGCGGGCAGGTCGTGGGCGACGTGTGCGACGGCGGGGGCGCGTGTGGCGAGGGCGTCGTCGAGTGCGCCAGCGCCCAGGCGGCCCGGTGCAGCACCAGCCCCGGCGGCTCGCAGGGCGGCGGCGCGGGCGAGGAGACCTGTAACGGCATCGACGACGACTGCGACGGCACCGTCGACGAGGGGCTGACCGATCTCGCCGCATCGGACTGCTCGCTTCAGGGCGTGTGCGGCGCGGTGGACGCGGACGGCCAGCCGCTGGCGAGGGCGACCTGCCGCGTCGACCCCGACCCGCCGTCGAGCTTCGGCTGGGATTGCGACTACAGCGCCATCGAGGGCTACAGCGCCGAGGAGGTCGGCGGCTGCGACGGGCTGGACAACGACTGCGACGGCGAGACCGACGACGGGCTGGAGCTGGGCACCGGGTGCGACGGCGACGACGAGGACCTGTGCGACAACGGCGTGCTGGTCTGCACCGAGGACGGCAGCGCGGTGTTCTGCGACGAGAGCGGCGCGGCCACGGCCGTCGAGTCGTGCGACGGGCTGGACAACGACTGCGACGGCGACATCGACGAGGATTTCAAGGCGGGCGGGAGCATCTCCTTTGACGGCGGGCTCTTCGCGGGGGACGCGGGCAAGTGGCTCGGCGAAGGCTGCGGCACCGGTCGCTGCGCCGGTGGCGTCATCGAGTGCGTGGCCGGCTCGCCCCAGGGCTTGAAGTGCTCGACGAGCAGCTTGGCGGTCGTGGAGAAATGCAACGGCGTGGACGACGACTGCGACGGCGAGACCGATGAGACGTTTCCGCTCGGCAGCAACTGCGGAATCGGGGTGTGCACAGGCGGCGTGGTCGAGTGCGGAGCGAACGGCGGGACGCGCTGCAGCACGATGCCGGCCGGCGTGGCCCAGGGGCAGCCCGGCAGCGCGTCGAAGGCCACGGCCGAGGTGTGCAATAACAAGGACGACGACTGCGACGGCAAGAGCGACGAAGACCTGACGTCGGTGGTGGACGCGGGCTGCTCGACCAAGGGCGTGTGCGGCGGCGCGGGCGTGGCTTCGGCGAAGTGCAGCGCGGGCACGTGGACGTGCAGCTTTGACAGCGCCGACTACCAGGCGAGCGGCGAGCTGGGGCGTTGCGATCTCCTCGACAACGACTGCGATGGCGAGACCGACGAGGAGTTCGCCGCGGGCGGGACCGTGGTGTTGCCGCTGCCCGGCGGGGGCTCGGCGAGCTTGGGCGAGACGTGCGGCGTGGGCGCCTGCCAAGGCGGGACCGTGGTCTGCTCGCCCGGTGGCGGCGCGCTGGTCTGCACGAGCGCCGATTCAAGCCAGCCCGAGATCTGTAACGGTGTGGACGACGACTGCGACGGCGAGACCGACGAGGACGTCGTCGCGGGGTCGATTTCGCAGTGCAGCATCGTGGGCGTGTGTGGGGACGCGGGCACGGCCACGGTCCAGTGCATCGACGGCAAGGAGAGCTGCGTCTACGGCGGGCCCACCTACCAGGCGGGGGGCGAGGCGGGCCTCTGTGACGACCTGGACAATGACTGCGACGGCGGCACCGACGAGGACTTCTTGCCAGGTGGGAGCGTGTGGTTTGAGGGCGCCGCCGGCGAGCAGCTCGGGCTCGGCGAGTCGTGCGGGGTCGGCGCGTGCGGCGGCGGCGTGGTGCAGTGCACCGCGGACGGCGCGGGGCTGGAGTGTGCGGAGGGCGGAGTCGGCACGGACGACGTCTGCAACGGCATCGACGACGACTGCGACGGGATAACCGACGGGCCCTTCACGCAGGGCGGCGTGGTGAGCTTTGACGGCGGACCGTACTCGGCGGACGCGGGCGCGGTGCTGGCCGACGCGTGCGGGACCGGAAAATGCGGCGGCGGCGTGGTCGTGTGCGCGGGCACGACGGCGCTGACCTGCGACACGCTCGCGTCGGCGGCGAGCGAGCAGTGCAACGCCGTGGATGACGACTGCGATGGCGCCACCGACGAGGACTTCATGGCGGGAGGCGGCCAGACGTACGATGGCGGGCCCTTCGCGGGCGACGCTGGCAAGACCTTGGGGCAGGCGTGCGGCGTGGGGGCCTGCGTCGGCGGCGTGGTGGTGTGCAGCGCGACGGACCCGACGAAGCTGACCTGCTCGACGCTGGCGGCGGCGGCGCCCGAGCTCTGCGACAACGTGGACAACGACTGCGACGGCATGACCGACGAGGCGTTCAAGGCCGGCGGGACCGTGGTGTACGACGGCGGGCCGCTGCCGGCTCAGGGCGGGCGGGTGCTGGGCGAGAGCTGCGGCACGGGCGGCTGCGCGGGCGGCACGGTCATCTGCGACGCGGCGAAACCGGCGGCGCTGACCTGCTCGTCGCTGAAGCTCGCGAAGCCGGAGAGCTGCGACGGCACCGACCAGGACTGCGACGGCGAGACCGACGAGGATTTCAAGCCCGCCAAGGGCCTGATCGGTTGGCCGCAGCCCTACCCGCCCTTCGGGGTCCGTTTCCTCGGCGAGATGTGCGGGACGGGCAAGTGCAAAGGGGGGTTCGTCGTGTGTTCAGCGGCGGGCGGGCTGGAGTGCCCGACCATGACGCTGGCGGCGCCGGACGACGCGCTGTCCTGCAACGACGTCGATGACGACTGCGACGGCACCACCGACGACGCGTTCAGCGCCGGCGGGAGCGTGACCTTCGTCGACTGGGACGGCGCCCTGCGCGTCAAGGGGCAGGCCTGCGGGAGGGGCGCGTGCGCCGGGAAGGTGGCGTGCGCGTCCGGGAGCGCGTTGCGCTGCGACGGGCCAGCGCCAACCGCGGACACCTCGTGCGACGGGGTAGACCAGGACTGTGACGGCGCCACCGACGAGGACTTCGTGGGGGCCCCGTGCGACTCGGGGGGCGACGGGTGCTTTCGCGGCGTCTCTCTGTGCTCCGCGGGCGAGGCTCTGTGCGACGGCGACTCGGCGTGCCCGGCGGAGCGCCCCTCCTGCGCCCAAGACGCCCCGGGGACGATCGACCAATGCGAGTGCACCGTCGGCTTGGAGAGCGGCGACTCGTGCACCGCGGCGCTGGGGCTGGGCTGGATCTGCTCGATCGCCGATGGCGCGTGCCACCAGGTGGCGGGCCCCTGAGCGGCGGCGGCGGCGCTCCGCTGGTCAGCGAAGACGTGGCCCCCCGCTGTCAGGCCGCCTGAAAGGTCGCGACGAAGAGCGACGGGCCTTGGGCGGCGGGGTCGGGCGGCAGGCGGCGGAATCGCTTCAGGCGGAGGCCGCTCGGGCTGGCGAATGCCGCCAGCGCCTCTTCGCCAAAGCCCAGGTGCGCGTGGCCCATGGTGTGGCGCCAGGCCACCCGGTCGTGGGCGACCATGTCGATGACGACCAAGAGGCCGCCGGGCCGCAGCGCGCGGGCGATCTCAGCGAAGGCGCGCGGCAGGTCGACCACGTGGTGAAGCACCAGCATGCACAGGGCCGCGTCGATCTCGCCGTCGGCCAGGGGCAGCGCCTCGAGGTCGCCGCGGCGTAGCTCGACGTTGGCCGCACCCGCGACCCGCGCGGCGGCGGCCTCGAGCATCGCCTCGGCCTGGTCGACGCCGATGAGCCGAGCGACCACAGGCGCCAGCTCGACCAGCGCCTCGCCGGTGCCGCAGCCCAGATCGGCCACGCGCAGGTCGGGCGCCACCAAGGACAGGAGCGCCGGCAGGGTGAAGGCCGAGCCGAAGAGCTCCGAGCGCAGCTCGCTCCACTGGGTCGCGACGCGGCCGAAGAAGGCCTGCGAGTCCAGCCGGCGCTGGGCGACGACGCGCTCCATCCGCTCGAGGTCCTGAGCCGGCGTCGCGCCGTCCGCCGCCGCACCGCGTACCAGGTCCCAGAGCGCCAAGACCTCAGGCGCCAGCGCGTCTTTTGCCATGCGCACCCAGGTCGCCGTGCCCTCCGCCCGCCGCGCCACCAGCCCGGCCTGCCCCAGCGCCTTCAGGTGTCGGCTCACCGTCGACTGCGGCAACTGCACGATGGCCGACAGCTCGCCGACGCCAAGCTCCTCGCGCTCGAGCAGCCGCAACAGCCGCACGCGCACCGGCTCCGCCAGCAAGCTCAGGTGCCCGAAAATCCCGGCGCTGTGGTCCTCGTTCATGCCGCGAAGGCATCGCCGTCCGAGGCCTGCCATGTCAAGCCGAAGACATCTGGCGCCCAGACTACACATTTAACGGAAAAAAATGTGTAGTCTGGGCGTCAGACGCCTAAACGCCCGGAAAAAAATGTGTAGTCTGGGCGTCAGACGCCTAAAAAAACCGCCTAAAAAAACTCGATCACTTTGCGCAGGCCCGCGCTGAGGCGGTCGATGTCGTCTCGGGTGCTATACATGGCCAGGCTGGCGCGGATGGTCGCCGGGACGCCGAAGCGCTCCATCAGCGGCTGGGTGCAGTGGTGGCCGACGCGGACGGCGACGCCCTCGTGGTCCAGCACGGTGCCGGCGTCGTGGGGGTGGATGCCGTCGAGGACAAAGGACAGCACGCCGCCGTTTTGGGTCTTCGGGCCGATGAGGCGGAGGCCCGGGATCTCGCTGAGCGCCGCGACCCCGTATGCGTGCAGGGCGCGCTCGTGGGCAGCGATCTGCTGGGGATTTTGGGCCATGACGTATTCGAGGGCCGCGCCGAGGCCGATGGCGCCGACGATGTGCGGCGTGCCGGCCTCAAACCGGGCGGGCGGACGCGCGAAGGTCGTCTTGTCGAAGGTGACCGACTCGATCATGTCGCCGCCGCCAAGCCACGGAGGCATCGCGGCGAGCAGCTCGGCGCGGCCCCAGAGCAGGCCGATGCCGGTGGGGCCGTAGATCTTGTGGCCCGAGCAGGCGAAGAAGTCGCAGCCGAGCGCCTGGACGTCGACCCCGCCGTGGGGTGCCGACTGGGCGCCGTCGACCAGCACGGTCACGCCGCGGGCCTTCGCCAACGCCACGATCTCGGCCACCGGGTTGATGGTGCCCAGGGCGTTGGAGATGTGGACGACCGAGACCAGCTTGGTCTTCGCCGACAGCTTGGCCGCGAAGTCGTCCATCCGCAGGCGGCCCTCGTCGTCGACCTCGGCCACGACCAGGCGCGCGCCCTTCTCTTCGCAGAGCAACTGCCAGGGCACGATGTTGGAGTGGTGCTCGAGCCAGGTGATGAGGATCTCGTCGCCGGGGCCGATATGCGCGCGGCCCCAGGTCTGGGCGATGAGGTTGATGCCGCCGGTCGTGCCCGTGGTGAAGAGCACCTCATCGACGTGGCCGGCGTTCAAAAAGCGACGCGCCGACTCGCGGGCGGCCTCCTGCGCTTGGGTCGCGCGCACCGAGAGCACGTGGACGCCCCGGTGGACGTTGGCGCAGTCGGTGGTGTAGGCGCGGGCGATGGCGTCGAGGACGGCTTGGGGCTTCTGGGCGGTCGCGGCGTTGTCGAGGTAGACCAGCGGCTTGCCGTGGACCTCTTGGGCGAGGCCGGGGAAGTCAGCGCGCACTCGCGCGACGTCGTAGACCGGCGAGACCGCGGGGGACGCCTGATCTCGGGCTGGCGCTGTCATCGCCACGCGTCCTCGATGGCGGCGGCGGCCACCGGGGAGGCCTCGCTGGCCAGGCGCTGCGCCATGGCGCGGCCGAGCATCGTGACCAGGGCGGGCACCGGCAGGCGGGCGACCATCTCCTCGGCGAAGGCCCAGGTGAGCAGGCCGCGGGCGCTCTTCTCGTCGATGCCGCGCGAGCGCAGGTAGAAGACCGCCAGCTCGTCGAGCTGGCCCACCGTGGCGCCGTGCGCGGCCTTCACGTCGTCGTTGTCGATCTCGAGCTGGGGCCGCGTGTGGACGCGGGCGCCGGTCGACAGCAGCAGGTTGTGGTTGAGCTGGTGGGTGTTGCTCTGCACCGCCCCTTCGAGGATCAGCACGCGGCCGAAGAAGGTGCCGGTGGCCTCGTCGTCGACGACGCCCTTATACACCTCGCCGCTGGTGGTGTGCGGCGCGGTGTGGAGCACCGTGGTGGCGTGATCGAAGTGGCTCTTGCCTGCGGGGACGTAGAGGCCGTCGAGCTGGCAGGTGGCGCCCGGCTCGACGAGGTCGGCGACGATGCTGGTGCGGCCGAGCTTGCCCGAAAGCGACACGACCGAGGACGCGAAGCTGCCGCCGCGGCCGACGCGCGCGCCGATATCGCCGTTGTGCAAGGCGGCGTCGGGCAGGTCGACGACTCGGACGTGGCGCACATGGGCGTCGCTGCCGACGACTATTTCGGTGGTGGCGGCGGTGAAGCCGGCCTCGTCGGGGCTGCCGACGAAGCGCTCGATGACCGTCAGCTCAGCGGTGGCGTCGACGGCGATGAAGACGCGCGGGAAGCGCAGCC
>CAZNZH010000181.1:0-9139 GCA_964577445.1 uncultured Myxococcales bacterium | reverse complement strand
CGTCGATGAGGCCGCCCGTCTCACGGTCGCTCGCCAGCTCAAACGCCTGCGGGACGCACGGCGCCGTCCGGGATCGCAGCAGCTCGAACTCCGCCACGAAGGCCCGCCGCAGCGCCGGGTCATCGAGGAGCTTCAGCGCGACGTAGGCAGGCTGGCCCGCGTCGGGCCCATCTGGCACGCCGGGTGCATCGGTACACGCACACAGCAGGACGCGCCCCATGGCGCCGCGGCCGAGCTCACGCAGCGGGCGGAAGCGTTGGTCGAGGGGTTTCGCCGTGTCGTCCGCCATAGCCGCCGCCTCTCGCATGTTGGCAATATTTCTACACAGTGTGTAATGATTACCCACATCTCGCAACCCCGGACTTCGTGATGTCACTTGGACGCCCTCTGCCCACGCTTCGGCGAGCCGCCCTCGCGCTGATCTGCGCGCTCGCGGCCGCCTGCGCGTCCAACCCGACGCCCCATCCGGGCACGGGGTCCGACCACTCCGACCTCGGCGTCCACCCGCCGGAAGGCTCGACGGACGCCGGCGCGGACACGAACACCGGCGGCGCCATGGGCGAGGTCGCCGACGCGGTGGGCGGGGCCGACGTGGTGCCCGGTCGGGTGGATGGTGCGGACGCCCACGACGGCGCGGACGCGGGGACCGACGCCGGCGACGGTGCCGCCGCAGCCGACACACCCTCGCCGGAGACCGACGCGGCGCCGGACGCCGGGCCCGCCGGAGATGCGGGCGCGGATGCACCGGATGCGCCGGAGGGTCCACCGGTCCCGCCGGAAAACGCCGCCCGCGCCGCCGCCCGCGCGCACCCGGGCGGGCGCGGTTGAACCCACCGGGCCCAGACACCAGCGGCTCGCGCCCGGCCTTGATCCTGTCGCTGGATTCCGCCCTGTTCGACCTGCGCTCACCCCGCGCCGCCGCGCTGGCCGACGCGCTCGCTCGCTACGCCGCCATCGCCGGGACGCGCCCCGCCGCGCCCGCCCTCGCCGCCGCCCTGCACGGAGACGTCGGCTACCTCGACCGGATCGTCGACCTGGGCGTCGCGGTCCTTCGCAGCCTGGCGGCCGGATCCGCGTACCCGTCGCGCCCCGGGGCCCCGATCGCCCCCGCCGAGGCCGTCGATCGCGCCGTGCTCGGCCACCTCTTCACCGAGAGCTGGCTGGGCAGCGCGCTGGCGGACGCGCTGGCCGGTCGCGACCCGCGCCTCCCGGAGTCAGCCGGCCGCATCCACGACGCGCGCCCCCAGCCCGCCGGGGTCGCCGCGATCGCCGCCGCCCGCGCCGCATCGCGCCGGGTCGCCCTCATCACCGCGCTGCCCGCCCCCGAAGCCCTGTTTCTCCTGGGAACCCACGGGCTGACGGCCATCGCGGACCAGGTCGTCGCCACCGAGCCCGGGCAGCCGCCACCGCCACCTGGGCTCCGCGTCGCCGCCGCCTTCGACCGCCTCGGCGTCGACTCCGCCGAGCTCTGCTCAGCCGCCTCCGCCGACCACGACGCCCTCGACGCCTACAGGTCGTCGCGCATCGCGAGGTTGTCGAACTTCGTGTAGGCCTTCCAGAACTTCAGCATCACCGACCCCACAGGGCCATTTCTGTGCTTGGCGATGATGAGCTCGGCCACGCCGCGCTTGGACTCGTCCACGTCCTTGTTCACGACCTCCTCGCGGTGGATGAAGCCGATGATGTCCGCGTCCTGCTCGATGGCGCCTGACTCGCGGAGGTCGCTCAGCATCGGCCGCGGGTCGGCGCGCTTCTCCACACCGCGGTTCATCTGACTCAGCGCGATGACCGGCACGCCGAGATCCTTCGCCAGGCCCTTGAGCGAACGCGAGATGTAGCTGACCTGCTGCTCGCGCGACTTCGAGTTGTCGTTGAGCTCCATGAGCTGGAGGTAGTCGATGACGATGAGGTGCAGCCCGTGCTGGCGCGCCAGCCGCCGGCACTTCGCCCGCACGGCCGCTGGCGTGATGCCGGGCGTGTCGTCGATGAAGATCCGCGCCTGGGTCAAGGCGTCGGCGGCGTGGGTGAGCTTCGGCCAGTCCTCGTCGGACAAGAACCCGCCGCGCAGCCGCGAGAGATCGATGCGCGCTTGGGCGGCGAGCAGGCGCATCGCGAGCTGCTCCGACGGCATCTCCAGCGAGAAGACCGCCACCGACGCGCCGTGTTCCAGCGCGGCGTTGCCGGCCAGGTTGAGCACGAACGAGGTCTTGCCCATGGCGGGTCGCGCCGCGAGCACGATGAGATCGCCCGGCTGTAGACCGTGGGTGAGCTTGTCCAGATCGCGAAACCCGGTCCCCAATCCGGTGACCGCGCCGTCGGAGTCATAGGCCTTCGAGATCTGCTCGATCGCCGCCGGGACCACGTCCGACATGGGGCGCATGCCGGTCTGGGAGCGGTTCTCCAGCACCCCGAACACCGCGCGCTCAGCGCCGTCGAGGAACTCAGCGACGTCCTGCGACCCGCGAATGCCGTTCGCTTCGATCTGGCGGGCCACCTCGATCATCCGCCGGACGGTCGCCTTCTCGCGCACGATCTTGCAGTACTGGCCGAGGTGCGCCGTGGTGCCGGCCCGGTCGAGCAGCCGGGACAGGGTCGGCGCCCCGCCCACCTTGTCCCACAGGCTCATGTCGCGGAGCTTTTGAACCAGCGTCACCTCGTCGAAGGCGCCCTGGGTCTCATGGAGCACGCGCATCGCCCCGAAGAGGAGCCCGTGCTGCTCGAGGTAGAAGTCGTCGGGCAGCAGCTCCTCTTCGAGCACGATGTCGAAGCATGACGGGTCTACCAAGATCGCCGCCAGCACCTCGCGCTCGGCGTCCACCGCGTGGGGTAACCCAGCGCCTGCCGAAGCCTGGGCGCGTGTCTCAGCGAATCCGCTCAACGGGGCACTCCGTCTCCAGCCGTTGCGCGACGCCAATCCGTGCGCGGCTCAGGCGACCATACTCGGTCTTGCCTGTCGATGGACACATGCCCGGCCGATGACCACCCCCGATCACCCGGCACCTACGTCGGCAGCGCCCTCACGAGCAGCCGCGCCGCCTCGGGCCCGACCTCGTAGCCCAAGCGCCGCAGAGTCCCGAGCGGGTCCGTCGCCAGCCGCCCAGCCAACGCCAGGTCGCGCCGCAGCATCACCGCGATGGAGGTCCAGGCTGTGCGAAGCTCCGATGGGGTGTCGATGCGGCTCATGGCGGCTCCTAAGGTCAAGGGACACTCCCTCAGACGCATCACCGGCGAAATTGTTCCCCCGCGGTCGGTGGTCCTCGCGGTGCGCGGTGGTTGACCCCCGGCGAACACGATCGCTATAAACCCGCGCCACGCCCAGTCAACGCACGTCGGGCGGCGCAGGGAGCAGCAGCATGAAGATCGCGGTCGTCGGTACGGGCTATGTCGGTCTCGTCGCGGGTGCCTGTCTGGCCGAGATCGGCCACGACGTGACCTGCGTCGACAACGACGCCGCGAAGATCGACCGCCTGCGCGCGGGCGGGATTCCGATCTACGAGCCGGGGCTTGAGACGCTGGTGCCGAAGAACGTCGCGGCGGGTCGGCTGACCTTTCAGACCGATCTGGCAGGCGCGGTCGCCTCGGCGGAGGTCGTCTTCATCGCCGTGGGCACGCCGCCCGGGGCGGATGGCTCGGCGGATCTGCGGGCGGTCGAGGCGGTCGCCGAAGGGATCGCCGACGCCCTGGACGGCTACAAGGTCATCGGCGTGAAGTCGACGGTGCCGATCGGGACCTGCGAGCGCGTGCGGGCGATCATCGCCAGCCGCTCCAAGCACCACTTCGACGTGGTGTCGAACCCCGAGTTTCTGCGCGAGGGCGTGGCCGTGCCCGACTTCCTCAAGCCGGACCGCGTGGTGTTGGGGTGCGCGTCCGACGAGGCCCGCACCAAGATGGAGGAGCTCTATCGCCCGCTGACCAAGGCGGGCGCGCGGCTGATCACGATGGATCTGCGCAGCTCGGAGCTGACGAAGTACGCGTCCAACGCGATGCTGGCGACGCGGATCTCGTTCATGAATGAGATCGCCAACCTCTGCGATGTCGTGGGCGCGGACGTCGAGTGCGTGCGTGAGGGGATGGGGTCGGACAGCCGCATCGGCCCGCAGTTTCTGCGCGCTGGCCTGGGCTACGGCGGGAGCTGCTTTCCCAAGGACGTGAAGGCGCTGCTGCGGACCGCCCACGGCTATGACACGCCGCTGCGGCTGTTGGACGCCGTCGAGCACGCCAACGCCGCGCAAAAAGAGCGGATGGCGCAGATCCTGATGGCCGATATGGGGGCGGATCTCTCCCAGCGCACCATCGCGGTCTGGGGGCTGGCGTTCAAGCCGGACACCGACGACATGCGCGAGGCGCCGTCGATCCCCCTCATCCGCGCGCTGGCCGCCGCTGGGGCGAGGATTCAGGCGCACGACCCTGCGGCTGTGGAGACCGCGCGGGTCGAGCTGGGCGACCTGCCGCGCTACTGCGACGACCCCTACGCGTGCCTCGAAGGCGCGTCGGCGCTGATCCTGGTCACCGAGTGGGCGGTCTACGCCAAGCCGGACTGGTCACGGATCGCGGCCCTGGTCAGCGAAGGTCGCGTCTATGACGGGCGAAACCTCTGGTCGCCGGACACGGTCCGGTCCGCCGGGCTCATCTACCGGGGCATCGGCCGGCGGTGAGCGCGTCGCGGAGCGCGTCGTAGCGGGGCGAGACCTGGGACAGGATCGCCAGGACGGTGACGTCGTCTGCGGTCGGGCGCACCATGAGCACCTGCTCGGTTCGCGTGGAGTAGCGGCTGCATCGCCCCGGCGGTGGCATGGCCTGTGCGAGCTCGGCGTCGACCTGGGCGAGCGCGCCGGGGCTCCCGGAGAGCGCCAAGAGCTCCAGGCCATCGGTGGCGCAGGCGACGCCCGGGGCCCCCGCGGCGACGCAGCGCTCGTCGACGAGGTGTCCCATCACGGGGAGCTCTGGAAGCACGGAGGCGGGCGTGGCCCGGCTGACGGTGAGCGCGGACGCCGCCGGGCCGACGCTCCCGCGCCAGACGGTGAGGGCGCTGGCGCCGAGCAGGAGCGCCACGGCCAAGGCGGCGGCGCGTTCGCTGCGGACCACGCCCCGGATGAGCAGGTAGCCGAGCGAGAAGCCGGCCACCAGGCCGCCGACGTGGGCCGCGTGATCGATCGAGCCCCCCGCGTCGCCGCCCAGCCCTGGCACCAGCGTGGACGCCAAGGCGCCGCTGAGGGCGACCAGGCCGACGAGTCGCTTCGGCGTAGCGACGGTCGCGCCTTTGGCCACCAGCCAGGCCGCGACGAGCCCGGCGACGCCGAGGATCATCGCCGACGCCCCGACGCTCGGCCCGGTGCCGGCGATCGTGGAGACGGCGAAGCCCGCGATGTTGCCCAGCATCGCGGCGGCGAACGCCGCGGGCACGCCAGCGAGCCACGCGCTGGCGAAGCCGACCCCAGCCAACCACAGCGCGTTCATGGCCAGATGGGCGAGGCCCGAGTGCAGAAAGCCCGCCAGCACCAGCCGCTCGACCTGTCCCGCCCACACCCAGGGGCCGACCTTCGCGCCCAGGGCCAACAGCGTCCCGATGCTCGCGCGGCCCAGGCAGGTCTCGGCGAAGCCCGCCGGCTCGGCCAGCGCCCGCGCCGCGTCCACCGCCAGCAGGCTGCCCGCCAGCAGCGCCGCGAGCGCTGCAGCACGCCGAATCTCGCTCCCGCGCATACTTGCGCTCTGTGGGGGTGCTGTCATTATTGCCGAGCGCGCGTCGTCCGCCGCTGTCTCCACGGGCCGGAGACGCGTCGTGAATGCCGAGGTGATTGCTGCGATGACTGAGGAGAACCCGACGGCTGCGGATCGGCACGGCCTGATCGTGCAGTTTGGGCCGCTGGTCAAGACGATCGCGGCCAAGGTTGCGCAACGCCTGCCGCCACACATCGAGCTGGACGATCTGATCAGCGCGGGAACCTTGGGGCTCATCGACGCCGTGGACAAGTTCGATCGTTCGCGCGCGGTGAATCTAAAGAAGTACGCCGAGATTCGCATCAAGGGCGCGATCCTTGACGAGCTGCGCTCCATGGACCACGTCACGCGGACCGTCCGCCGCCAGGCCTCGGCGCTGGACAAGGCGGTGCGCGAGATTCAGGCCCAAAAGGGCGAGGCGCCCACCCACGAAGAGGTCGCGAAGCACCTGCAGATCGACCTGAAGGAGTACCACGCGCTGGCGGAGAAGCTGAAGCCGGTCTACCTCGTCAGCCTCGAAGACCTCGGCGGGACCGGTGACGATTCGCGGGACGCGTTACAGTTCCTGGAAGATCCACGCGCGCTCAGCCCGCAGGTCATCGTCCACTTCAAGCGCCTGCGCGACCTCGTCGCCGAGCACATCGAAGGCCTCAAAGAGAAAGAGCGGCTCGTCATCAGCCTCTATTATTACGACGACATGACCCTCAAGGAGATCGGCAAGGTCCTGGGCGTCACCGAGAGTCGGGTGAGCCAGCTCATGACCAAAGCGACCGAGACGCTGAAAAAGCGCGTGCGGTCCAGCCTGAGCAGCGAGCGATCCAACGCGCCGCAGCTCGACTGAGGGCCTGTGCTGCGCCGCCCGCCCACGCACGTCGCATTCTCTGTGGTCCTCGGCGGGTTGTTGGCGGCCGCGGCTTTCGGAGACGCAGCGCGCGCCGGGATGCCGGTCCCGGATGTGCTCGACGCCGACGACCCGACGATCGTCGAGGACGTCGCGGAGGCCGAGGCCGAGCTGACCAAGACGATCAACGTCGACGAAGACCTGGTCATCGCGGCGCAGAAGGTCCAGACCACGGTCCAAGAGGCCCCGTCGATCATCACCGTCGTGACGCGGCGGCAGATCGTCGAGCGCGGGTACCGAACGCTCAACGACGTGCTGCGGACGGTGGCGGGCTTTGAGGGCGACCGCTGGGAGGCGAACGGCTGGCACAAGGAGGCCTTCGCGCGCGGCCTGCCCCGCACGGTCCTGGTGCTGATCAACGGCGTCAGCATCATCGAACCCGTGCGTAACTTCGTGAATCTAGACCGGAAGATCCCGCTCGAGACGGTCGAGCGGGTGGAGGTCACCTCGGGTCCCGGCGGCGTGCTCTGGGGCTCGAACGCGTTGCTCGGCGTGGTCAACATCGTCACGCGCCGACCCGACGACGGCGGGGTCCACGGGGTGGTCGGCTACGGGGACGGCCCGGGCGATCGGCGCGCGGTGAAGGCCGGCCTGGGCCTGAGCCAGCGATTCGGCGAGCACGTTGGGCTCTTCACCCACCTCGACCTCTTCACGACGGGCGGCCCCGACCTGACCGTGGATACCCAGAAGCTGGTCGGCGCCCTGCCCGAGCCCTCGCCGGACGCCGCGACGCTGTACCTGCCGGGCGCCCGCACCGCGTCCGGCGGCGGTCGGAGCTGGTTTTTCAACTTCGCCGGCCGCCTCGAGCTGGGCCCGGTCGCGCTGGATTGGATGGTCCCCTTCGAGCGGGAGTACCGCGCCATCGCCACCGGCGGCGCCGTGCTCACCCACGACTACCTCCGCGACGATGACGGCGGCACCCCCAGCGTGGCCCGGGACTCGGTGCGCCTCTTCAACCTCAGCTACGGCGACCGCTTCCGCGCGGGGGACGTGGGCGTGAAGGGGCGGCTCTACTTCGTCCAGTGGGACATCCAGGAGTCGCCCTTCGGCGCCTTCCCGGCGAGCCCGCTGCTCTTCGCCGACACGTCGAGCGTGTTCGGCGGCAACACCAAGGATTTCCACCTCGAGATGACCGCCGATCTGGTCGCGCGCACCGGCGCGGCCATCGACATCGACGTGCGCTTCACGCCGGACCTCACGCTGGTGACGGGTGCTGAGGCCATCTACGACATGAATCGCGGGCTGGTGCAGCGCTTCTTCGCGCCCGATTCGGTGGGCAAGTGCGAGCCCGGCTTCGCCTACGAGCCCGATAACCCCTACCTGAAATGCCAAATCGAGCAGACCCTCGTCGATGACGCCGACCGGGTCATCGGCGCCGCGTTCGCCCAAGTCGACTGGCGCGTGGTGCCGAGGCTGCGACTCAACGCGGGCCTGCGCGGGCAGTTCTCAAACGACTACGCCCCCGCGCTCCTCTACAGCGGCGGCCTCGTCTGGAACATGGTCGACCAGACCAACCTGAAGCTCTTCACGGCTTCGGGTCTGCGGCCGCCGAGCTTCACCAGCACCAGCGTCCGCACCACCTACTCCGGCGTCAGCTACCTCGCCAACCCCAACCTGAACGTCGAGACCAGCCAGTCCATCGAGATGGAGATCAACTCCATGCTGCTTCGGGATCTCGGGCCCTTCCGCGACCTGTATCTCCGCGCAAACGGCGCGCTGACCTTCCTCGACAACATCATCAACCAGCCCAGCGGCCGCTTTCAGAACTCCGGCAAGCGCATGATCGGCTCGGCGGAGGCGCTGATGCGGCTGCGCTTTGAGGCCGGCCACGAGCTGTGGGCCAACTACACCTTCACGCGTGTCTTCGACGACGAGGCGCCCGGCGGCGAGCTCCGCAACTTCGCGCGCCACATGGGGTCGCTGGGCGGGCGCGTCGCGTTCCTCAACGATCACATCGAGTTGGACCTGGTCGTGAACCTCAAGGGCGAGATGAAGGACCCGAACCGCCCGCCGGTCGATGACCCCAGCGGTCGCTACTCCGTCGGTTGCCAACGCCTGCTTGGCCAGACCCTGGCCCCCGACCACCCAGACGCCCGGCTGCGCTCCGCGTGCGCGCTGCCCGGGCTGTCCGACGGCATCTGGGTGCGCGCGGGCCAAGAGCGTACGGAGACCATCCGCCCCCTGGCGTTGCTGGACGTGGGCGTGCGCTTCAAGAACCTCTGGCGCGACCTCACCGCGTCCATCTTCGTCTACAACCTCTTCGACCACCGCTCCTACGAGCCGGACTTCTTCCAGGAGCCGCGGCTGATGAGCCGCCCGCAGCCCAAACCGGGCCTCTCGATCTTCGGATCCGTCTCCCTGGGGCTGTGAGCGCGCGGGTCCGCCGCGCATCGAAAAACTCCAGCAATTACCGACACTTAACGCTTAACTCGGCGGTTGACAGGCCGATCGGGTCGCGGTAGGGTCCGCCTCCATCTCGCGCGGGGGCCGGCTTCGGTACGTGCCCGCCACACCGCTGGC
>CAZNZH010000180.1:0-9145 GCA_964577445.1 uncultured Myxococcales bacterium | reverse complement strand
CCATCTGGCGCCGCAGCTCAGGGTCCAGCGCTGGCGACGGGCACTCCTCGACGACCTTTTGGTGACGCCGCTGTATCGAGCACTCGCGCTCCAGCAGGTGGAGCACCCCGCCGTGCTGGTCCGCGAGCACCTGGATCTCGCTATGGCGAGGCCGTATCAGGCGTTTTTCCAGGTAGACCGTCGCGTCGGCGAAGGCCGCGCCCGCCTCCCGCCGCGCCCCGGCGATGGCCTCTTCGAGACCCGCCGGGTCGTCGACCCCGCGCATGCCCTTGCCGCCGCCGCCCGCGGACGCCTTGACCAGCACCGGGTAGCCCAAGCCCGCCGCGGCCCGAGCGCGCGCCGCCGGGTCATCGGGGAGCCGATCGACGCCGGGCACCACCGGCACGCCCGCCGCGGCCATCTGCGCCCGGGACTCGATCTTCGAGCCCATGCTGGCGATGGCGTCGGGCGGCGGCCCGATCCAGGTGAGCCCGGCCGCCTGGACCGCCCGGGCGAAGGTCTCGTTTTCACTGAGGAATCCGTAGCCAGGGTGGATCGCGTCGGCGCCCGCGCTGGCCGCGGCGTCCAAGATGGCGTCGGCGCGCAGGTAGCTCTCGACGGCCGGCGCAGGCCCCACACACACCGCGAGATCCGCCTCGCGCACATGGAGCGCGCCCGCGTCCGCCTCCGAGTAGACCGCGACGGTCTCGAGCCCCATGGCCCGGCACGCGCGCCCGACGCGCACGGCGATCTCACCGCGGTTGGCGACCAGGACGCGCCTCACGGCTCGGTCTCGCCCGCCGGCACCTGCCAGCTCGCCGGCCGGCGCTGCAAAAACGCCAGCATCCCCTCCTGCCCCTCGGGCGCCGCTCGCAGCCGCGCGATGAGCGCCGCGGTCGTCTCGCGGGCGACCTCCATGGGCTGGTCGGCGATGGTCCGCGCCAGCTCTTTACACGCCGCCTGAGCCCTGGGCGCACCTTGCAAAAGCGCCGCTACGATCTGGGCGATCTCGGCGTCCAGCGCCTCGTCGTCAGCCACCACCCGGTTGACCAATCCCAGCGCGCAGGCCCGCGCGGCGTCGAAGCGCTCGCCGGTCAAAAACAGCTCGCGCGCGGCGGACTTTCCGATGCGGGCGATGACGAAAGGCGAGATCACCGCGGGCGCCATGCCCAGCCGCACCTCGCTGAACGCGAAGCGAGCCCGCGCCGTCGCCACCGGGATGTCGCAGCAGGCCACGATGCCCGTGCCGCCGCCGATGGCCGACCCGTGGATGCGCCCCACCACCGGCTTCGGGAAGCGGTCGAGGGTCTCGAAGAGCCCGGCCAGCACCCGCGCGTCCTGGGCGTTCTCCATGCCCCCGGCCATGGCGGTCTGCCGCATCCAGGTCAGGTCCGCGCCGGCGCAGAAGCTCTTCCCGCGCCCGCCCAGCACCACGACCCGCGCGCTGTCGTCGGCCTCGAGCGCGGCGAGCGCCGCCAACAGCTCGCTCATCAACTGCCCGTTCATCGCGTTGTGGACGTCGCCCCGCGACAGCCACACGCGCGCCACGGCGCCGTCCCGCTCGACCTCAACGCACGGCCCCTCGTCTTTGCTCGCGTCGCTCACGGCAGCCTCACATCCGGAAGACGCCGGGTCGCCAGTCCGGGATCGGCGCGTTGTGCGCGGCGGAGAGCGACAGCGCCAACACCGCCCGCGTCTCGGTCGGGTCGACGATGCCGTCATCCCAAAGCCGCGCGCTGGCGTAGTAGGGGCTCCCCTCGCGCTCGTATTTGTCCAAGATCGGCTGCCTGTAGGCCGCCCGCTCGGCGTCCGACCAGGGCTTTCCTGCCCGCTCGCGCTGGTCGCCCTTGACCGTGGCCAAGACGTCGGCCGCCTGCTCGCCCCCCATGACCGAGATGCGCGAGTTGGGCCAGGTCCACAAAAAGCGCGGCTCGTAGGCCCGCCCGCACATGCCGTAGTTCCCGGCGCCGTAAGACCCGCCGATGATCAGCGTCAGCTTCGGCACGTTCGCCGTCGCCACCGCGTGCACCATCTTGGCGCCGTCCTTCGCGATGCCGCCGTGCTCGTACTGCCGCCCCACCATGAAGCCGGTGATGTTCTGCACGAAGAGCAGCGGCACCTTGCGCACGCAGCACAGCTCGATGAAGTGCGTGACCTTGAGGGCCGACTCGCTGAAGAGCACGCCGTTATTGGCGACGATGCCCACCGGGTAGCCGTGGATGTGGGCGAAGCCGGTCACCACCGTCGGGGCGTAGCGGCTCTTGAACTCGCCGAAGCGGCTGCCGTCGACCACCCGCGCCAGGACCTCGCGCACGTCGTAGGGCGTCCGGGCGTCGGCGGGGACGATGCCCAGCAGCTCCGAGGCGTCGTAGGCCGGCTCTTCGGGCGTGCGGAGGTCCTGGATCACCTCTTTGCGACGGTTCAGGGTCGACACGATGCGGCGGGCGAGGCGCAGGGCGTCGGCGTCGTCGTCCGCGAGGTGATCGGCCACGCCCGAGATCCGCGTGTGGACGTCGGCGCCGCCGAGCTCTTCGGCTGAGACCTCCTCGCCGGTCGCGGCCTTCACCAGCGGCGGCCCCGCCAAAAAGATCGTGCCCTGGTCGCGCACGATGATCGTCTCGTCGGACATCGCCGGGACGTAGGCCCCGCCGGCCGTGCACGAGCCGAGCACGACGGCGATTTGCGGGATGCGCCGCGCGGACAGGTTCGCCTGGTTGTAGAAGATGCGGCCGAAGTGCTCGCGATCGGGGAAGACCTCGGCCTGCATGGGCAAGAACGCGCCGCCCGAGTCCACCAGGTAGACGCAGGGCAGCCCGTTCGCCAGGGCTACCTCTTGGGCCCGCAGGTGCTTTTTCACCGTCATCGGGAAGTAGGTGCCGCCCTTCGCCGAGGGGTCGTTGGCGACCACCACGCACTCGACGCCCTCGATCATCCCGACGCCGGTGACGATGCTGCCGGCCGGGGACGCGCCGTCGTACATGTCCCAGGCGGCCAGCGCCGACAGCTCCAAAAACGGCGTGCCGGGGTCGAGCAGCCGCTCCACCCGCTCGCGCACGGGCAGCTTGCCCAGCTCGGCCTGGCGCTCCGACCCGCGCCCGCCGTCGCTCACCGATCGCCGCCGCTCGCGCAGCTCGGCCACCAGCGCGCTCATGCGGTCCGCGTTGCGCCGGAACTCCGCGCCGCGCGTATCGAGCTGACTCTCGAGGCGCTCCACAAGGCCCTCCTGCCCACGGGCCGCACTGCATACCAGCGTAGCGAGCCGAGGCGCAACGTCGACGGCAACCCCGCGCTCCGCGCCGCCCCCTCGCCTCCACCCGGGCGCCCACGGAATCGCGGTGCGTGTGGGTGGTTGAACCCGCCCCCGAGACGGCGGTACGGTGGCGCGCGACGTGTCGAGCCGCTCTGGAGGGTCTGGATGAACATGCGAAATGATGAGTCCACAGCGATGTTTTCCGAGCGCCGTGACCGCCTCATCGCGCGGATGCCCGAGCGCAGCGTCGCCATCTTCCCGTCAGCGCCGGTCTACATACGCAACAACGACGTGGAGCACAGCTACCGGCAGGACTCCGATCTCTTCTACCTGACGGGCTTCCCCGAGCCGGAGGCCGTCGCGCTCCTCGCCCGCGGGACAGGCGACGAGTTCACGCTGATCGTTCGCCCCCGGGACCGCGAGCGCGAGATCTGGGACGGGCGCCGCGCGGGCACCGAGGGCGCCCTGGCCCGCTTTGGCGCCGACGCGGCGTTTGAGGTGTCGGCGCTCGATGAGACCCTTGAGAAGTCGCTGTGCGATGCCGAGTCGGTTATCTACGCGATGGGTTCTCACGACGAGATCGACAAGCGGGTGCTGCGGCTGATGTGCAAGTTCCGCCAGCAGAGGCGTAAGGGCCCCGAGGGCCCGCGCACCATCCACGACCCGGCGCCGCTGCTGCACGAGATGCGGCTCATCAAGAGCGACGCGGAGCTTCGGCGCCTGCAGCGGGCCGGCGATCTCTCGGCGGAGGCCCACAACCAGGCGATGCGGGCGGCGCGCCCGGGCATTGACGAGCGCGAGCTGCAGGCGGTGCTCGAGGGCACGTTTCGCGGGCTGGGATCGGCCCGAAACGGCTACGACTGCATCGTGGCGGGCGGCGACAACGCGACGATCCTGCACTACCACGAAAACGATCAGCCCATCGCCGACGGCGAGGTCGTGCTCATCGACGCGGGCGCGGAGTTCGAGTTCTACACGGCGGACATCACGCGCACCTTCCCGGTCAACGGCCGCTTCAGCGAGGCCCAGCGCGCGGTCTACCAGTTGGTGCTGGACGCGCAGCGCGCGAGCATCGAGGCGTCGGTGGTCGGCGCCACCGTCGACAGCGTCCACGAGGTGTCGGTGCGGGTGCTGACCGAGGGGATGATCCGCCTGGGGCTGCTCGAGGGCGACGTCGACACGCTGATCGAAGACGAGAGCTACAAGCGCTACTACATGCACCGGACCGGCCACTGGCTCGGGATGGACGTCCACGACGTCGGCAGCTACCGCGACGGCGACCAGTCGCGGAAGCTCGAGGCGGGCATGGTGATGACGGTGGAGCCGGGGCTCTACATCCCCAGCGACGACATGGACGCGCCCGAGGCGCTGCGCGGCATCGGCATACGCATCGAGGACGACATCGTCATCACCGGCGGCCGGCCCCACGTCCTGACCGCGGCGTGTCCCACCGACATCGCCGCCATCGAGGCGCTGATGGCGGAGCCCGCCCCGACCTTCCCGGCGCTGCGGGAGGCCTGATTTCTTGACGCTGGCGCCTCCAGAGCCGATCCAGGGGCGTGGCAGGCGAGTTACAGGGCATCGCCGATTGGCGGCTGGTCGACGTGCTGGGCGAAGGCGCGCGCGCCGTCGTGTATCGCGCCATGCGCATCGGCGCGGGCGAGGGCGAGCAGCACGTCGCCATCGAGGTGCTGCGCGTCACCGCGGCCCAGGATCCCGACGCCGTCGAGGCGTTTGAGGCGCGGGCGGCCGTGGGCGCGCGCCTGGCTGACCGACGCATCGCCGCGGTCATCGAGACCGGGCGCGCGGACGGGCGCCCCTACGTGGTCAGCGAGCTGTGCGAGGGGCTGTCGCTCGAGACGCTGCCCGTGCGGCGCAGCACCGGCCGGCTCCGCCCGCAGCCCGCGGCGTGGGTGCTGCGCGAGATCACCGCGGGGCTGGCCGCCGCGGGGCGCGAGGACCCGCCGGTGGTGCACGGGGCGCTGGACGCGGGCGACGTGCTCATCGACTCCGACGGGGACGTCTTCCTCGCCGGGTTTGGCGTCATCGACTCGCCCCAGGCCGATCTGCTGGCCCTGGCGCGGCTGGCCCAGGAGCTGTGCCGCGTCTGGCCGCCCGAGATCGACGCGTGGATCGACCGCCTGCAAGACGGCGAGGACGCCTTCGAGGACACGGCCGCGGCGCTCGAGGGCTTCCCCAAGGTGATGGTCGACGAGGTGGCCGCCCGCCGCGGTGTGGCGTCGGCGATCAAGCGCGCGATCCGAAAGCGCGAGGAGGCGGCGCCGCCTCAGGGCCCGTCGCAGGCTGCCCCCTCGAGCGCGGCGACGCCGGCCCCAGGCGCGCGTCCACCGGAGGGCGCCGCGCAGGCCGCGAGCCCGGCGAAGTCACCGCCAACCCGCCGGCAGCGCCCGAGATCCACGCGCCCCAAGCCCGCCGCCGACGCCGCGCGCCGCGAGACCCTGGCCGCCGCGCAACAGGCCAGCCACGTCGCCTGGTTCTGCCTGGCCGTGCTCGGGTTCGCAGCGATCATCGAGTTCTTTCGCTACGGCGGCTGACCTGCGTCGCGCCTTCTGCGCACGCGACCCACGACCAGGGCGCCGACGGCGAAGGCCAGCGCCAGCGCGATCGCGGCGAAGATGCCGGCGCCGACCCGGCCGAGCGCCAACCCCCGGCTCGCGGCGAGGGGGCCGAAGAGGCGCACCCCGGAGTCGGCCCGGAAGAGCCACCGGCCCAGGGCGCCGCCCTGCCCCGTGCTGTGCTCCACGAAGCGCTCCAGCGCGTCGGCGGCGCCATCGGCGTAAAACGCCAGCTCCGACTCGTCGAAACCGGCGTCCTCGGGGACCCCGTTGGCGACCATGGCCGCCCGGGCGTAGTCCTCGATGTAGGCGGCCCGCATCTGGCGATCTTCCAGGTACTGGCTGACGAAGAGCCCCGCGACCACCCCGGCGAGCACCGCCAGCTTGGCCGCGCCAGCCAAGCGCAGGCCGCTGACCAGCGCGGCCACGGACGCCGCGCCGCCGACGGTCACCCCCAGCACGATCGGGCCGAGCAGCGCGATGTAGACGTAGGGTGAGGCGAGGCCCAGCAGGGCGCCCACCAGGGTGCCTGCGGACAAGGCCGCCAAGCTCACGACGATGATGCGGAGGGCGCTCACGGCGTCGAGGGTGCCACCGCCGCGGAGGTTGTGCGAGGGGCGGCCTCGGGACCGGGCGACCTGGCGCTTGACCGCGGCGGCGTACCCTCACTAGGGTGCGCCCGCTTGAGCGTGGGCGCGGGCACGGTGGCCCCGGACGGTGCTGAGGAGGCGAAGATGAGGCTCGGTGCGGTCGCGATCGCGGCGCTCTTGCTCGGTGCGTGTAGTAGCTCAGACGGCGGTTCGGGCACGGACCTCGGCCAGGGTTCGGACCTCTCGGGCGACGCGGTGGCCGACGCGGCCGGCGACGCCGGGGCCGGTGACCTCGCGGCCGACCCTGGATCGGACGCCGGCGCCGACAGCGGCGCGGACAGCGGGGGCCCCGACGGGCTCCCCGACGCGGTCATCGATCTGGACGTGGACGCGCTGGACGGCGGTGACGACGGCGCGGACACCGCCGATTCCCTCGACGGGGACGGGCTCTCCGACGCTCTCGGCGACGGCGACGCGGCCGCGCCCGACGGGGACGCCACGGTCGACACCGGCCCCGAGATCCCCGAACCCGACGTCACCCCCGACTTCCTAAACTGCTCGCCCCCGGGCGGCGACCGCAACATCTACGATCTCCAGGACCCGCAGTGCCCCGACCACATCGACCCGGCCCCCATCGCAGCGCCCGGCGTCGCGGTCACGTTGAGCGGCGTCATCGTCACGGCCACCATGGGCGACACCTTCTTCGTGCAGGAAGCGGCGGGCGGGCCTTATAGCGGCATCGCGGTCTTCAATGGCCCCACCTCGACGGCTGACCTCAAGCGCGGCGACGTCGTGACCGTCGAGGGCAGCTACCTTGAGTTCTTCGACACCAGCCAGGTCACGCTCACGAAGTTCAAGAAGACCGGCAGCGTCGCGCCGCTCGAGCCCTTTGAGATCGCCCACCCGAGCCACATCGCCACCGAGGGGCCGCTGGCCGAGGCCTTCGAGGGCGTCCTGGTGCGGGTCAGGGACGTCGTGACCACCCACACGCGGCCGGATTGTCCTAATGAATTCGGAGAGTTCGAGGTCACCGGTGGCCTGCGCATCGACGACATGGGCTACCACTGGACCGCGCACCTCGGCGACACCTTCGCGTCGATCACGGGCGTGGGCCACTACAGCTTCGGCAACCACAAGGTCGAGCCGCGCGACGAGGCGGACCTCGACGTCACCAAGGCCGGCGGCTCCACCGCGATCTCGAAGTGCATCGCCGGCGAGTGCATCGCGCCTCTGACCGCGGCCGTCACCCGCGCGGTCATCGTCAACGAGGTCATGGTGGATCCTTACGGCGAGGACGCCGGGCAGGAGTGGATCGAGCTGCACAACACCACGAGCTCGCCCATCGACATGACCGGCTGGACCATCCGGGACTGTGCGACGCAGAAGCTGCCCTTCGCCGCGGGCGGCGCGACCATCCCGCCGAAGGGCTACTTCGTGCTGGGGGCGGTCGCGAACCCCGCCCTCAACGGCGAGGTGCCGGTCGATTTCGCCTATGGATCCGGGTTCTACTTGCCAAACACGGTCGGCGCGGTCCTGATCTATGACGCGCAGCAGAAGCTGGTCGACCAGATGCGCTACTCCCGATTCGAGCCCTTCAAGACCGTGGCACCCGGCGCCAGCATGGGACGCAAGGCCCCCGACAGCGATGGCACGCTCCCGGCGAGCTGGGCCGTGTCGAAGAAGAAGTGGGGCCCGACCGAGAACAAGGGCACCCCTGGCACCGCCAACTGACGGCCACTGCGGCCTACACAAGGAAAATTCACGATGCCGAAGCCTCCCGGCGACTACCGCGCCGTGCTCCTGGACATCGAGGGGACGACGACGTCCATCGACTTCGTCTACGACGTGCTCTTCCCCTTCGCGCGCCGCGAGATCCCTGGATTTATCGAGCGGACTTGGGATGAGCCGGCCACCGCGGCCGCCGTCGAGGCGCTGTCGAAGCAGGCCGAGACCGACATCCTCAGCGGGCTCGACGGCGTCCCGCCGATCCCCGAAGACGACTCGCCGGCGGAGCGACGCCAGGCCGTCGTCGCCAACGCCCTGTGGCAGATGGACCTCGACCGCAAGACCACCGCGCTGAAGCGGCTGCAGGGCTTGGTCTGGGACGCCGGCTACGGGTCGGGGGCCTTGCGCGGCCACGTGTACGCCGACGTGCCCAAGGCGCTCGAGGCCTGGCAGGAGCGCGGCGTCCCGGTCCACATCTACTCGTCGGGCAGCATCGCCGCGCAGAAGCTCCTCTTCGGCGCCTCGGAGGCGGGCGACCTGACCGGCTTCATCGCGGGCTACTTCGACACCACCAGCGGGCCGAAGACCGACGCCCAGAGCTACCGGAAGATCGCCGAGTCGCTGGGCCTCGCGCCGCGCGACGTGGTGTTCGTCACCGACAGCCTGGACGAGGCCTGGGCCGCAAGCGCCGCGGGCATGGACACCTGCGTGTCGACGCGGCCCGGCAACCCCGACGTGCCCGAGCACCCCTTCCCCGAGCTCGGCAGCTTGGAGCCGCTGGTGTCCGCGGCGCGCTGAGGCTGTGGGCACGGCCCGGCGCTTGGTTTAGAGTCCGCGCCATGAAGGTCCTCGGCATCAACTTCTCCAATGACTCGGCCGCCGCCCTGGTCGTGGACGGCCGCGTCGTCGGCGCCGTTCAGGAAGAGCGCCTGTCCCGCATCAAGCACGACGGCGCCTTCCCGACACGCGCGGTGCGCTGGTGTCTGGCCGAGGCCGGGCTGTCGCTCGGGGACATCGACGCGGTC
>CAZNZH010000179.1:436-9146 GCA_964577445.1 uncultured Myxococcales bacterium | reverse complement strand
CGACGCCCGCCAGGTGGACGCGGACGCCGCGGCCGAGGCCGACAGCCCGGGCGCGGAGGCGGAGGCGGAGGCGGACGCGCCCGGGCCGGACGCGGACGCGGACGCGCACCGGGACGCAGGCGACGTGGCCGAGCCCGGCCCGGATGCCGTGCCGACCGTGGACGTCGAGTTTTCTCAGCTCCGAGCGGAGGAGATCACCGAGGAGAGCGCCCTGGTGCGGTTCACGACGAGCGCGCCCGTCCTGGGTTCGCTCGAGTATGCCCAGAGCGGCGCGAGCCTCGATAACGTCGCGGTGGACCCGACGGCGGACCCGCAGGTCGGGCGGACCAGCCACGCCATCCCGCTGCTTGGGTTGAGCGCAGACACGTCGTGGACGGTCCAGGCGCGCGGCGTGGACACGCTGGGGGTGCTGCACGTCTCGAAGCCGCTTCAGTTCACGACGCTGGCGTCTCAGGCGCAGCCCGTGACCGGCAACGTGGCGCTGGCGGCGCACGGGACGACCATTTCGGCGGTGAGCAGCAACTTCAAGGGGCTCCCGAATTCGTCGTCCTACGGCGCGGACAAGGCCATCGACGGGGACCTGGAGACGCGGTGGCTCTCCGACGGCGACGGGGACGCGGCGTATATCGAGCTGGATCTCGGCACGAAGCGGACCGTGGCCCGGGTCGGGCTCAGGGCGTATGGCCAGCTACCCGAGCCGGTGACGGGCCACATCCAGACCGCGCGCGTCCTCTTCGACGGCGCCGACTCGGGGCTGGGCACCGTGTCGCTTGAGGACCCTGACGCCGTCTACTCGTTTGACCTGCCGGCGCCGGCCACGGTGAGGCGGGTGCGCGTCGAGGCCGTCACGACCAGCGGCGGCAACACGGGGCTACGCGAGGTCCAGCTCTTCACCCCTGACGCTGTGGAGGGCGCGCCGCGCTGACCCGTTGGATCGCGCGCCGGGCCACCTTGGAGCGCTGGCGGGCGCGTGATATGCCACGGCCTGCGCGAACGCGGAGGTGGGGCATCGAAGCCTCAGAGCATGTGGCCGTCCTGCGGGACGGGGCCAAGACCTACTGGATCATCGGCACGGCGCATGTCTCCGGAGAGAGCGTGCGCGAGGTGCGCGAGGTCATCGAGACGGTGAGGCCCCACACGGTCTGCATCGAGCTGTGCCAGACGCGCTACGACTCGCTGACCGACGAGTCGCGCTGGAAGAAGCTGGACATCTTCCAGGTGCTTCGCCAGGGAAAGGGCCTGTTATTGCTGGCAAATTTGGCGATGGGCGCCTACCAGCGGAAGCTCGGCGCGGAGCTCGGCGTCGAGCCGGGGGCCGAGCTGCTCGAGGGCGCGAGGGCCGCGGCGGACGTCGGGGCGGAGCTGCGCCTGGTCGACCGCGAGATCCAGGTCACGCTGCGCCGGACCTGGGCCAACGTCGGGTTCTTCAAGAAGGCCGAGCTGCTGGGCGCCATCCTCACGGCCACCGTGTCCCACGAGAAGATCGACGCGACGGCCATCGAGGATCTGAAGGCGCGCGCGCAGCTCTCCGAGATGCTGGCCGAGTTCGCGCGCATCCTGCCCGAGGTCAAAGCGCCGCTCATCGACGAGCGCGACCGCTACATGATGAGCGGCATCGAGGAGGCGCCGGGCGAGCGCGTGGTCGCCGTGGTCGGGGCGGCGCACGTGGCCGGCATGCGAGAGGCCTTCGGGGCTGAGATCGACCGGGCCCCCCTCGACGAGATGCCCGCCCCGTCGCGGTGGGGCAAGGTGCTGAAGTGGGTCATCCCGGCGTTGGTGCTGGCCGCCTTCGCCATCGGGGCGTCGCGGCAAGGCGGGCAGACCCTCGAGGCGATGCTCTACGCGTGGATCCTCCCGAACTCCATCGTGTGCGCCGTGTTGACCGCGCTGGCGGGCGCGAAGCCGCTGTCGGTCGTCACCGGCTTCATCGCGTCGCCCATCACGTCGCTCAACCCGATGCTGGGGGCGGGCATGGTGGTCGGCCTCGTCGAGGCGTGGCAGCGTCGCCCGACCGTCGAGGACGCCGAGAACATCAACCGCGACGTGCAGAGTCTGCGCGGGTTCTACAAAAACCCCTTCACGCGCGTGCTGCTGGTGACCTTCGCGTCGACGCTCGGCTCGGCGCTGGGCGCGTGGATCGGCGCGACCTGGGTCGTCACCTTGCTCTCCTGAGTTCAGCGGAGGCCTGCGATGCGAGAGAACGAGATCGATCCCCAGACGCGAATCGAGCTGGAGGCTGCGGCCTTCAGGCGTTTGGTCGAGCTGCTGCGTGAGCGCACGGATGTGCAGAACATCGACCTGATGAAGCTCGCCGGATTTTGCAGGAACTGCCTGTCGGCCTGGTACGCCAGCGCCGCGGCGGAGCGGGGCCTGCAGCTCGACCGCGAGTCGGCGCGGGCGATCGTCTACGGCATGCCCTACGCCGATTGGAAGGCGCGCTTTCAGACCGAGGTGACCCCGGACGCCGAGGCGCCGCGTCTTGAGACCACGCCCAAAGAGTGAGGGTCATGCCGTGCTGCACTACCGAACCTGTTGCCTCTGTGAAGCGCTGTGCGGGCTCGAGATCGAGCACGACGGGCGTCAGGTCTTGGGGATCCGCGGGCACGAGGCGGACGTGCTGTCTCGGGGGCACATCTGCCCGAAGGCGACGGCGCTCAAGGAGCTCCACGAGGACCCCGATCGGCTGCGCCAGCCCATGCGCCGAGAGGGTGAGCGCTTCATCCCGGTGAGCTGGGACGCGGCGCTGGACGAGGCCGCAGACCGCATCCAGGCCATTCAGGCCAAGCGCGGCCGCGACGCGTTCGGCGTGTACTCCGGCAACCCGACCGCGCACAACTACGCGACGCTCCTGACCGGGCTCGCCTTCGCCGAGGTGGTCCACACGCGGAGCCGCTTCTCCGCGACGTCGGTGGACCAGCTCCCCCACATGCTGGCGGCCCTGGAGATGTTTGGGCATCAGCTCCTCTTGCCGGTCCCGGACATCGATCACACCGATCTCTTCATCGTCATGGGCGCAAACCCCGCGGTGTCCAACGGCAGCCTGATGACGGCGCCGGGGGTGGTGAAGCGGCTGCGCGGGATCCGCGAGCGGGGCGGCCGCGTGGTGGTGCTGGACCCGCGGCGGACGGAGACGGCGGACATCGCCGACGCGCACCACGCGGTGCGGCCCGGGACCGACGGGATGGTCCTGATGGCGATGCTGCACACGATCTTCGCCGAGGGCCTCGTGGTGGCCGGCCCGTGGCAGGCGATGAGCACGGGCCTCGGCGCGCTACAGTCCGCCGCCCGTGGTTTTGCGCCCGAGCGCGTCGCTGCGGTGTCCGGGGTCTCCGCGGAGGTCATCCGCGAGCTGGCGCGCGCGCTGGCGACCACGAGGCGCGCGGTCATCTACGGGCGTCTCGGCGTCTGCACTCAGGCTTTTGGCGGCCTGAACGCGTGGCTGCTCGTGGCGCTCAACGCGGTGACCGGGCACCTGGACACCCGCGGCGGCGCCATGTTCGCCGAGCCCGCGGTCGATCTGATGAAGCTGGCGTCGAAGGCCGGCCAGACCGGCCACTTCAACACCTGGAAGAGCCGGGTGCGCGGGCTGCCCGAGTTCGGCGGCGAGCTGCCCGCCGTGACCATGGCGGAGGAGATCGAGACCGAGGGGGAGGGGCAGATCCGGGCGCTGATGACGGTCGCGGGAAACCCGGTGCTCTCGACGCCCAACGGCGCGCGGCTGGCGCGGGCCCTGCCCAAGCTCGAGTTCATGGTCTCCCTGGACCCGTGGATCACGGCCACGTCGCGGCACGCGCACCTGATCCTGCCGCCGCTGTCGCCGCTCGAGCGCGACCACTTCGGCCTGGCCTTTCACGCCCTGTCGGTGCGCAACACGGTGAAGTACTCACCACCGCTCTTCGAGCCGGCCAGCGGCAGCTACGACGACTGGCAGACCATCCTGACCCTGGCCGAGCGCATCGCGGACCGCCAGCCGAAGTCCGAGCGGCGCCTGAGCCCGACCAAGCTGCGCTGGATGCGCGGCGTGGGCCCGCGGCGGCTGCTGGACATGCTCATTCGCGGCGGCCGCGCGGGCGGGATGCTGAGCTTCCGCGGCCCGCGGCTGACCCTCGACAAGCTGGCCCGGGCGGAGGGCGGCGTGGATCTCGGGCCTCTCGAGCCCTGTCTGGCGGATCGTCTGGCGACCCCCGATCGCAAGATTCGCTTGGCGCCGCCTGTGTTTTTGGCGGATGTGGCGCGCCTTGACGCCGCGGTCACAGAGGCCGCGGCGCGCCCGGGCGCCCTGGTCCTCATCGGCCGCCGCCAGCTACGCAACAACAACTCGTGGCTCCACAACGCGCCCAAGATGGTCTCGGGAAAGGCGCGCTGCACGCTGCTGATGAACCCGGACGACGCGGGCCGCCTGGGCCTCAGCGACGGCCAGGCGGTCCGGGTGCGCTCGCGGGTCGGCGCCGTCGAGATCCCGCTGGAGACCGACGCGGCGATGATGGCGGGCGTGGTCAGCCTGCCCCACGGCTTCGGGCACGCGCACGAGGGGGCGCGGATGGGCACGGCGAACCAGGTCCAGGGCGCCAGCGTCAACGGCCTGACCGACGAGACCTTCATCGACGCGCTGACCGGGACGGCGGCGCTCAGCGGCGTCCCGGTCGAGGTGGAGGCGGCCTGACCGACGCCCGCGAGGGGCCCGGCGCCGCATCGAGCCGCCCGCCCGGAGCGATTCGCTCGCGTCCCGATTTCGACGGCGCAGCCCGGGCGCAGTGGCCGAATCGCGCGGTCACCGCTATGCTTCTGCCCCCCCGAGCATCCCGCGAAAGGCGATTACGGCGAGCGCACAGGTTGAGCCACCCTCGGCGAGCAAGCGATTCACTGCCCGATCGCGAGGTCGACGCGTGCCATAGCACCCGGGGCCCGCGGCGTGATGGCCGCGCCGCGGGTGGCGCCTGGATCTACGCCGCGGCTCTGCCTGTGGCGCCATGAGCGACGGCGCCTCCGAGTTTCTCGACGCGGAGCTGGCTGAGGAGCGCGTGGCGGCGATCCTCAAAGCCGGCGGGATCGATCTCGACGCCGTCCTGACCAGCCTGCTCTGGGACGGCCGGACCTGGATGCGGCGTAACGCCAGCCTGGCGTTGAAGCTCGCCGGCAAGGTGGCGCACGAGAAGCTCGAGGCCCTGCCGGTGGCGGCCAAGGACAGCGACGCGCCGGTCCGCGCCAGCGTCGTGGCCGCGCTCTCCACCATCGGCCTCGCCCCTGAGGCGGCCACGCCCCCGCTGCTGCGCTCGCTGACGGACTCCGCTGAGGAGGTGCGCGACAACGCCCTGACCTCCCTGGCGCGGCTGGTCCTCGACTACCCGGACCCGATGATCGCGCTGCTCATCGAGGCCATCGCCGACCCGCGGCCGATCGTCGCGCTGACCGTCGGCGATCTCCTGCTGCAAGCGGGCGACCGCGCCGTGGAGCCGCTGGTCGCCGCGCTGGGCCACGACAACGCCAACGTGCGCTACGGCGTGTTTGCGGTCCTCGAGCAGCTCGGCGCGGCCGCCACCGACGCCCTCGTGCCCGCGCTGCTGGACGCGCGCCGTCGGCCCCGCGTCATCCGCCTGCTGGAGAAGGCGCCCGCGCCGACCGAAGCGCAGCGCGAGGGCCTGGCCGCCATCGCCGCCCAGGACGACGTGGATGCCGCACAGGCCGCCGCGCGAATCCTCGCGGCCACCGGTCGCGCCGGAGCGGCCTCCAGCGGGCCGATCGTCTTCCCGCACGCCGACTTCGCCGACCGATTCCTCGGCCCCGAGGAGCTGACGCCCGACCGCGTCCACGGCGTGGCGGCCGACCGCTTTGTCCGCGCGCTGGCTGACGGGCGCCCCGAGGTGCGAGCGAACTCAGCGCGGTTGATGGCGATCCTCGGCGACGCCCAGACCGTCGTCCCCGTCCTGGTCCCGCTGGTGCGAGACACCCACGTCGAGGTCATCCGAGTCGCGGTGGAGCTCCTGGCGGAGCTGGGCGGCGCGGCCTCGGTCGCGCCGTTGGTGGTCGCGGCGGCCCACTCGGATCCCACCGTGGCCAGCACGGCATGGAAGGCGCTGCTCGGGCTGGCGCGCGAGGTCCCCGAGGCGCTCATCGCGGCCAGCGAAGGGGCGCGCCCGGGCGCCTCCAAGGCCGCCGTGCTTGCGGCGCTCGCGGGCGGCGGGAAGCGTGTGGTGGGCGCGCTCTCCGAGGCCCTCATCGCGTCTGCGCACCCGCCCACCCGGCGTCTGTGCGCGGTAGCGCTGGGCCGCGGTGGTGCTGACGCGGCCGGCGGCGCCGCCGCGCTCATCGCCGCGCTCACAGACGCGGCGCCGGACGTGCGCGCCGCCGCCGCTGCATCGCTGGGAGAGATCGGAGACGCCGCGCCCGCCACCCTCCAGGCGCTGCTCGGCGCCCAAGGGGACTCGATCCTCGGGGTGCGCCGCGCCGCCTCGCTCGCCATCGCTCGCCTGACCGGCGAGCCCTACCTCGACAACGCGCCGCCCCGCGAAGCGCGCGAGCTGCCCATCCCGGGCTTCGCGGACGATCTCCTCGACCGGCTCGTGATCGAGAAGCACCTCAAGTCTCTGGACCCGGACCAGCTCGCCGACGCGCTGGCCGACGGCCGCGCCGTGGTGCGAGCCAACGCCGCGCGGGCCTTCGCCGTGCTCGGTGGCCGGGCGGCTGGGGCCCTGCACCCGCTGCTGGTCGTCTTGAAGGACTCCCACCCGGAGGTGCGGCTCGCCGCCGTCGAGGCCTTCGCCGCCTTGGGGCCCGCGGCAGCCGAGGTCGGCGCCGCGCACTTGGTCTCCCGGCTCGGCGACCGCCACCCCGACGTGGTCACGGCGGCCGGCGAGGCGCTGCGGGCCATGGGCGGCGCCGCGCTGCCGGCGCTCATCGATGGGCTCGACGGGACGGCCCGCTTCGTCTCGCTGCGCCTCATCCCGGCCCTCACCTTACACGGCGCGGCGGGTGCGGAGGCGCTGGCGGGTGCGCTGTCACACCCCGCGGCCCGCGTGCGGGTGCGCGCGCTCGACGGCCTCGTCGCGCTCGGGCGCTCGACGGCGGCCGGGGTGCGCGCCGCCATCGAGCCCGCGCTCGAAGATCCATCGGGAGACGTGCGCAACGCCGCCCGGAAGACCCTCGACTTCATCGATGGAAGAGAGGAAGCCCCCGCGGCCCGAGATGCGGGCCCGATGCCCATCGACGGCTTCGATCGCCGCCCCTTGAGCCCGAAAGATCTCGCAAGCGCGAAATCGGCACTTGAGCAGGGGTGGCTGCTCGATGTACTCCGAGATGGCCGATCTGTGGTGCGACGCAACGCGGCCGCAGCCCTGGGCAGCGCCGGCCACGGTCGCGAGGCCACCAGCGCGCTCGCGCTGTCGCTCAAAGACGGCGTGCCAGAGGTCCGCGTGGCCGCGGCGGAGGCGCTGGGAGCCCTGGCCACCAAAGACGCCGGGGCGGCCGTCGCGCTGGTCTCAGCGCTCTCCGATCCTGTGCCGCGGGTGGCCGCCGCGGCCTGTCAGGCCTTCGAGGTCCTGGGCAAAGACGGCATCCCCGCCCTCATCGCCGCGCTGGACACCGGGCGCGCGGCCACGGTCGACGCCGCGCTCTCGGCTCTGGCGGCCCAAGGTGCCGACGCGCTCCCCGCCTTGGTGGAGCTGCTCAACGAGGGGTCCATCGCCGCTCGGTTTCAGGCGCTCCGGGGCCTCGACTCGCTCGGCCCCGAGCTCGCCAGCCGCGCTCGCGCCGACGTCGAGGCCGCGCTCAGCCACCGCTCCCGCGAGGTGCGGGCCGGCGCCCGCTCGCTGCTGGACCGCCTCGACGGCCGCGGCCCCGGCCCCGCCGTCTACGAGGCGGCGCTGATGCCCATCGACGGCTTCGACGTCGGCCCGCTGCCTATGGAGGTGCTGGCGCGATCGGCCAAATCCCTCGACGCCGACTGGCTATATCGCGCGCTCCGCGACGGTCGCCCCGCGGTCCGCGCCAACGCCGCCCGCGCCCTGCCGCTCTCCGCCACCGACGCTGGCGCCCGGGACGCCCTGGCCATCGCGCTCAAGGACGGGCAGGCCGAGGTGCGGATGGCGGCCGCCGAGGCCCTCGGGGTGCTCGGCGGGACCGACGACGCGGCCGTGGCGGCGTTGGTGCCGGCCACCTTCGACGCCCAGCCCGAGGTGGGGCGCGTCGCGCGCGAGGCCCTCGAGGCCCTCGGCGACGGCGCCATCGACGGCCTCGTCCGCGCGCTGGGCTCTCAGCACTCCCAAAGCGTGCTCGGCGCGCTGGAGCTGCTCCGGACGCGCGGACCGGCCGCCGTGGAGGCCCTCAGCTCGGCGCTGGGGGACAGCAGCGAGGTCATGCGCCTCAACGTCGTGCGCGGGCTCGGGCTCTTGGGGTCGACCGCGGGCGAATCGATCGCCGCCCGCCTGGGCACGGTCGCCGAGTCCGACACCAGCGCCCGTGTCCGCCGCGCAGCCACCGCAGCCCGCGCCCGGGTGACCACCGCCGGGCCGGTCGCGCTGACCCGCGAGCCCGAGGTCTACGGCATCGAGGGCTTCGAGACGGCGCTCGTCGATCGCGCGGTATTCGCCAATACCGCGAAATCACTCGACATTGACCGCTTGGTACGCGCGCTGTCCGACGGCCGCGCGGTGGTGCGAGCGAACGCCGCGCTGGGCCTCAGCGCCCTGGGGAAGACCGCCCACCCCGCGGTGCG
>CAZNZH010000179.1:0-426 GCA_964577445.1 uncultured Myxococcales bacterium | reverse complement strand
GTCCTGACGCGCGACGGCGAGGTCGTGGTCCGCCACGCGGCCGCCACGGCCCTGGGCGCGCTGGCGCACGACCCCGACGTCTCCGTCCCCGCGCTGGTCCGCGCGCTGCGCCCGGGCCCCGACGCCCTGCGGCCGGTGCTGCTGGCCTCCATCGACGCGTTTGGGGCGGCGGCGGTCGGCCCGCTGCTGGCGCTGCTCGACGACTCCGAGGACGCGGTGATGGCCACGGTCGGCCGGGTCTGCCAGCGCGCTCCGGAGCGGATGGTGGAGCCGCTGACCCGGACCGTGGCAGCGGCCACCTCGCCGCGCGCCCGCGAGAACGCCATCGAGCTGCTGGGCTCGCTCGGGGCGGCCGCAGCGTCCGCGGAGGCCGCCCTGCTCGCCGCCATGGCCGACACGGACACGTCCCTCCGCTGCAAATCCATC
>CAZNZH010000178.1:0-9202 GCA_964577445.1 uncultured Myxococcales bacterium | reverse complement strand
GTGGGGGGCGCCGGCCGACGTCGACGTGAGGGCCGAGCTCATCGACCACGCGGCGACGTGGATGGGCGGCGGCGGCCTGCCGTACCACCGGGCCGTGGGCGCCGCGCTGCTCGCGGTCGAGGGCGGGCGCGAGCCGTTCGGGCAGCGCGTTCGCGCGGACCTGCGCGCGAAGATCGCGAGCGACGCGCACGGGCTGTCGCGGCCGGAGCTCGCCCAGCACCCGGTCTTGACGGCGATGCTGGACGCGCACCTGGCCGGGCTCACCGGCAACGGCGCGGTCGCGTCCGCCAGGTGGGGGGAGCTGGCGGCGTGGCTGGGTCCCTTGGGCGAGGCGCTGTACCGGGCGCTGGACGCGACGGCCTGTCCGGGCTCGGACCGCGATGGGAGCCTGATCGAAGAGGCGCGGCGGGGATTTGCGGCGGGAGAGTCATTGCCGCTGGCGCTCTTGGGCGATGTCGACTCGACGAACCCCGAGGTCATCGCGCTCACCGACAAGGCCCTCGACCTCGGGTTGACGTCGCGGCTGCGGAGATCGGCGGAGCAGTGCTTGGTGGCGACGCGCGCCGTCGCGGCGTGGCCGCAGGTCGATGGGGAGACCGCGGGGCTGCTCGCCGCGCTGGTGATCGGTGACGTGTCGCCGCGCCAGCGGATCGCCGCGGCCCGGTCGCTGGCAGCGCACCCGCTCGCGCTGGAGTCCCGGCGAGCGGGACTTCTCAAGTCGCTGGAGTCCGCGCGTGTCGACGCGGACCCTGCGGTGCGGGCCGGCATCGTCGGTGCGGCGCTGCACCTGGGCTCGCAGTCGCCCGCGACCGCGGCGGCCGCCGTCGCCCTCGTCGCCGATGGACACGCCACCGCGGAATTGCCAGAGGCGCTGGCGGACGCGCTGGCGTGGGGAAGCGGCGGGGTGAGCGGGCTGGCGGACCTGCTCGCGCGCTTCGACTCGCCCGCCGTGCGGCAGGCGGTGGTGCGGTGCCTCGAGCCCGCGGCGGCTCGGCTCGAGGGCGCGCTCACCGAGGGCGTATTCGCCAGGCCGGGCCACGACGTGGCCGACTCACGCGAGGGGCTGTGCCGCGTGCTGCTCTCCATCGCCTTTGACTTTGACGACGCTGAGCTCGCGGCGCGCGCGGCGACGCTGATGGGGTGGTTCGGGCGCGGCGACGGCTCGCTGGCGGCGCGCTTTCGTGCAGCGCGGGTCGGGATGCCGCCCAGCGCTGCGCGCGATGGGTTCGCGATGGCGCTGGGAGCCGCCGGCAGCGTCGACGACGCGACCGTCGAGGACCTCGCGCGAGACCTCGCGTCAGGTCCCCCGCAGACGGTGGCCGCAGCAGCCCAGGCGCTGCGGTGGCTGGTCAACGGCCCCGCCACGGCCGCGCGGGTGGAGCCCTGGGTCGCCGCTTGCCTCGGACGGGCCGCGTGCGACCCCCGCTGCCGCGTCGATCTGCTCGGCCTCGCCCGCCATGTCGCGATGGCGCCGCTCGCGGACGCGCCACCGCGCCGGGCGCCGTAGAGAACGACCAGCTCCGCCGATCCCTCCACGCGAGCCGCCCGAAGCTGCCAGCTCGGGGTCAGGCGCCGCCTTGTGAGCTCAGCGCTGCCCGCTCGGCGCTCGGCGCCGGCGGCAGGCCCTCGGCCAAGGCGTCGAACACCACGCGCATGCGGCGGTTGGTGCGCAGCTCGCGGTGAGCGGCCAGCCAGATGGGGACCGGCAGCGGCGCCAGCTCGGGGAGCACGCGCCGCACGAGGGGGTCGCGGTCGCCGACCTCCTCCATCATGACGCAGATGCCGAGGCCTTCGCGGGCGAGCTGCCACTGGACGAGGTGATTGGCGGCGACGATGGGGAAGTTGCGGGCGGTGAGCTGCAGGCCGATGGCTTTGAAGCCCTCGGTCATCATCTCGCTGCGGTCAAAGCCGAAGAAGTCGGCGCGGCTGAGGTCCGATGGGCCGCTGACGGGGCCCAGGCGGGCGAGGTAGGCGGGGGCGGCGTAGAGCCCGGCCGCGCCGTCGTGGATCTTGCGGGCGTAGAGCTCGGCGTCGCGGGGGCGGAAGTTGCGCACGGCGATGTCGGCCTCGCGGCGCCGCAGATCTCGGGCTTGGTTTGACGCGACGATCTCGACCTCGATGCCGGGGTGCTGCTCGCGGATTCGGGCGACGATGGGCGGCAGGAGGTAGGCCGAGATCACCTCGCTCGCCGTGATGCACACGATGCCCTCGAGCGACGTGGCGGTCCCCGCGGCCGCCAGGGACACGCGGTTCGCCGCCTCGCCCATGGCGCGCGCGTGCTCGACCAGCTCCAGGCCGGTCGGCGTGAGCTCCAGGCCACGGCCGACCCGCTCGAAGAGCGTGACGCCGAGATCCTGCTCGAGGGCGGCCACCTGACGCCCGATGGTCGGCTGCGCGACGCCCAGGGCGCGCGCGGCGGCTGAGAACGAGCCCTCCTCCGCGGTGACCAGGAAGGCCCGCGCGAGGTTCCAGTCGAAGTTCACCGTGCGCCAATCCATGCGAAAACGCATAGCACACATGCGAATTCTGGCAATGTGATGTGTTGTTGCGCATGGATATACTCCCTCGTGCCGGTCGGGAATTCGCCCGCCGCGGACGCGTGGAGACGGCCCATGAGAGCGATCACCCAAGACGGTTACGGACCGGCGGATGCGCTCCGCATGGCTGAGATCGCGCGCCCCTCTGTCGGCGTGCGCGACGTGCTCATCGAGGTCCACGCGAGCGCGGTGACCCGTGGGGACGTGCGGCTGCGCTCGGGCGATTTCCCCGGCGTGACGTGGCTGCCGGGGCGTCTGGCCATCGGGCTGACCGGTCCGCGAAAGCCCGTCGGCGGCACGGAGTTCGCGGGTCGCGTGGTGGAGCTCGGGGCCGGTGTCGAGCGCTTCGGGGTAGGCGATGAGGTCTTTGGCGTCGCGATGCATGGGGCGCACGCGGAGTTTCTGGCGATCGCGGAGGACGCGGCCATCGCGGCGATGCCGTCCGGGATGGACTTCGAGGAGGCCGCGTCCCTTGGCTACGGCGGCGGCACCGCGTTGGTGTTTCTGCGTGACCTGGGCGCGCTCAAGCCGGGCCAGCGCATCTGCATCCTCGGCGGGTCGGGCGGCGTGGGGAGCATGGCCGTGCAGCTCGCGCGCCACATGGGGGCGGAGGTGACCGCGGTGTGCAGCGAGCGTAACCACGCGCTGGTGCGAGGGCTCGGCGCCCAGCATGTGGTCGACTACCGCAGCGAGGACTTCCGGCAGGGGGGCGCGCGATTCGACGTCATCTTCGACACCATCGGCGCCAGCAGCTTCGCGCACAGCCGCGCCGCGTTGACGCCGCGCGGGCGCTACCTGTCGCTGATCATGACCGTGCGGCTGCTGCTGCGGATGCTGTTCCGGCCGCTGTTGGGAAGCCGGCGCGGGCTGACCGGGGTCGCCATGGACGGCGCGAGGGGGATGGAGGCCTTGCGGGACTTGGCCGAGCAGGGCGCGCTGCGGCCGCACATCGACCGGGTCTTCCCCTTCGAGCGCATCGCGGACGCCCACGCCTACGTCGAGTCGGGCCAAGCTCGCGGCAGCGTCGCGGTGCGGGTGCGGGAAGACGCGACAAGCGGTGGGCGGCATCTCGCGCTGGCGAGTTAGCTGCTCAGGTCGGTCAGGTGGCTCACGTCGCCAACCAGACGATGAGCGGCACGCCGGCGGCGAGGGTCAGCGGGGTGGTGAGCAGGCCGAAGCGCAGGTGCTCGAGGAAGCCCAGGCCGCCAGCGTCGCGCGCGCCCTCGGCCACGATGATGTTGGCGACCGAGCCGACCAGGGTGAGGTTGCCGGCGATGGTGGTGGTGAAGGCCAAGAGGACGAAGCCGGCGTCGGGGTCGCCGAGGCTCGGCAGGTAGGGGCCGACGAGCATGACCAGCGGGACGTTGGACACGAGGTTTGAGCCGGCCGTCATCGCGGCGGAGAGCGACGCGAGGCCGAGGGCGGTCTTGAGGTCGATGTGCGGTGCCACGGCAGCCCAGGCGGAGTCGACGAGGCCGGTGGTGCGGAGGCCGGCGACGACGATGAAGAGGCCCGAGAAGAAGACCAGCAGGGCCCAGTCGACGCGGGCGAGGGTGGCGGTGGCGTCGCGGCGGCGGGTGGCGAGCAGGAGCGTGGCGCCGGTGAGGGTGGCGTAGCCGAGGTGGGCGCCGGCGAAGAAGGCCGCGATGACGGCGCACAGGCCGGCACTGACGTGCCAGATGCGCGGCGGATTCGGGGGCAGCGGGGGGCGGGCGGGCGCATCTGAGTCGGTCTGGGGGCCTGCGGTGAGGCGCGCAGGGAGGCGGCGGCCGTAGACGATGACGAGGAGCGCGGTGTTCAAAGCGAGGGCCACCGCGGCGGCGGGGCCGGCGAGGGCCAAAAAGCGCGGGAAGTTCAGGCCGCTCATGGTGCCGATGAGCATGTTCTGGGGGTTGCCGACCAGGGTCGCCGCGCTCCCGATGTTGGCCGAGGTCGCCAGGGCGATGAGGTAGGGCGCGGCGGGCAGGCCGGCCTGGCGGCAGGCGACCAGCAGCACGGGCGTCATGAAGAGGCAGACGGTGTCGTTGACCAGGAGCGCTGAGAGCAGGCCCGAGCCGAGCGCGACGACGACCAACAAGCGGCGGGGCGTGCGGCCGGCGCGTAGGAGCCAGCCCGACGCGCGGTCGAAAAACCCCACCGCGGCCAGCTCGCCGGTGAGCAGCATCATCCCGAAGAGCAAGACGATGGTGTCGCCGTCGATGGCGGCGTAGCTCTCAGCCGGCGTCAGCGCGCCGACGGCCACCATGAGCACGGCGCCCAGCAGCGCGCCCGCGGGGCGACCCATGGGCAAGATCGCGAGGCGCCGACCCGCGATGAGGATCCAGGTGAGGCCGAAGATGGCCAGGACGATGGCTTGCAGGGGCGTGTCTCGGTGCGGGGGAGGGCGGCGAGCGGGCTAGCGTCGGCTGAGGGCCTGGACCAGGGCCTTAGCCGTCTTTTCCAGTGGCGCCAACTGGGTCTTCGCTTGGGTGGGGGTGGTGTCGGGGCGGGCGCGCAGGGCTTGAACGGCGGCCGGGATCCACCAGTCGGCGTAGCGGGTGAACTGGCGGCGCGTGGAGGTGGTCTGAAACGCGTCGAAGCCCCGGATCTCCACGATGCGGCGGGCGTGGTCCAGGGCGCGGGTCGCGGCGTCGGGGAACGCGCCGCTCAGGTCAGCGGAGACCAGGGCCAGCAGGTAGAGCTCCGCGAGGCTGCCGTGGGCCCACGCCACCGTGACGGCGTCGGACTGCTTGAGATCGGCCTCGGCGGAGGCGTGGGCGACGTACCACCAGCCCGTCGGGACCGTGCCGTCCAGCGGCAGAAAGAGGGCCAGGTACTGCCCGACCACCCAGTGATTGCGGAGGTTGGCCTCCAGCGCCTCGCGGTAGTGCGTCCGGGCCTGCTCGAGCGCCTCCCGCTCGTCGGTTGGCTGCTTGAGCGCGTGAAAGACCTGGGCGCTGCGCTTCGCGTTCGACGCCATCATCCCGAGCGCTTCGCTGCGCATGTCACCGTCACCGCGCGCGCTGGACCGCTCAGCGGCGCTCCGAAAGCGCCGGGTGTAGATCGCGATCTTCGCCAGCATCGGCTTGACGATCGCGCCGATCTCTCCGCCCTTCCCCGCGGCGTCGAGGACGGCGTCGAGCGCGTAGAACGCCGTGTCGATGGCGCGGTGGTTCTGCTTGTTGGCGAAGCGCGCCCACTCCTGCTCGAAGTCGTCGCCGATGGCGGCGTAGGCGACCAGGGCGGCCCAGTCGTGGGTGCCGCTGCACTCCGTGCTCAAGCGCTGGCGCAGGTCGTGCAAGACGCAGCGCGGGTCATCGCCGCGAAACAGCCGCTCGTAGAGCACCTCCGCCATCACGGCCGACCCGGCGAACGAGAGCGGGAACTGAGACGCGATGACCCAGGGGATGCCGCCAGCGTGAAGCTCGTGGGCGATGCTGGCTCCGGGAGCGACCACCCCGCCGATGTTGCCGGAGTCGCAGCTCGCCAGGGTGACGTGCAGGGGCGCCGAAAACCGGCAGCCTTCGGCGTTGTGCGTCCGCAGCGCGAGCACGAGGTCGCGACCGCTGACCACTGCGATTTCAGAGGTCTTGGAGTCGCTGTGCATCGCGACGCCAAACCGCTCGTCGTGAGTGCCCGGGAGCGGCAGCCCGTGGGCCAGGATGTGGACGTGGGTGTAGGCCTCCGCAGCGCAGGCCTCGCGCACCGCGTGCAGGGTCGCGTTGGGCAGGAGGGTGACCGCCTCGGCGAAGGTCTGGGGCACGAAGGCGCCGCCGTCCCGCGGCGACTTCGCGACGCTGCCGTGCTCGCGCAACCAGGGCTCCAGCGCGCGGCGGAGCGCCAGCAGGTGGGCGCGAATCGGGACCGGCGGCAGACCTGGCGGGGACGCGGCGACGACCAGGATCCGCGGACGCCGGAGCGACCAGTCTCTCGGGGGCGGCTGGCAGTCCCGGGTCTCGCGGGTGATGGTCAC
This sequence comes from uncultured Myxococcales bacterium, assembly GCA_964577445.1. Taxonomy (GTDB): domain Bacteria; phylum Myxococcota_A; class UBA9042; order PHBI01; family JACKFB01; genus JACKFB01. The sequence goes on along the minus strand of CAZNZH010000178.1, from coordinate 2,713 downwards.
GGGGAGCACCGCCTGCAGCGCCATCGGCAGCTTCTCGCCCGGCAGGCCCTGGGGCAGGTTGGCGGCCTCGAAGGGGATGATCGCCAGCTCGGACGGGGTGACGACCAGGCGCAGGTGGATGACGCCACCCTGGTTCGCAGCGCGACTGACTGCACCCAGCTCGGTCTTGAACGCGTCGATGGACGCGAAGATGCGCTCGCCCAGCTCGGCGGTCTGGTCGAGCTGGGCGCGGCGGCGCTCGGGGTCGGAGTCGCCGGTCAGCGCCCGCAGTTGCCGCAACAGCTCCCGGTGCTCGATGGGGACGGAGAAGGTGTTGGGGCTGGCGGCGCCGCAGAGCGCCACGTAGTCGGTCAGCGGCGACAGCAACTGGTTGTGCGCGGGCCCCGGGCGGACGATCTCGAGCTTGACTTGCAGGATCGTGTCCAACTCAGCCTCCCTCGCTCTCGAAGTGCGAGCCCGCTAGCGGCGTGAGCGCGGCCTTGCCGCCCGCCATGGCCACCGCGCAGAGATCGCCGTGGGCCAAATCACCCACACGGCAGATGCGCACCACGGTCGGCCGGTTGGTGACCAGGGCGTGCTCGCCCGAGGGCGCGTCGAGGTCGGCCAGGGTGCCGCCCCTCTTGGTCAGCTTTTCGTAGGCGCCAGCGAAGGATTTTTCGTCTCGGAGGATGGCTTTGCTCAGCTCGATGAGCCGAATCCAGGTCCCCGAGTTATAGTAGTAGCCGTAGCTTCGCTTGAGCGCGCGGGCCAGGTGGGTGTGGCCGGCGATGAGGAAGTGGACGCCGCCGCCGACCGCGTGGTTGAGGCGCTCAAAGGTCGAGTCCCGGGTGTCGAGCGCGAAGGTCGAGTCGTCGCCGCGCCAGTCGACGAGCGCCTTTCGCAGCGCCTCGGCCCGCGACACGCCGCTCATGCGGTCCCACAGGTACTCGCCAAATCCCAGGGTGGTCGCGCCGCCCTCGCCGCGGGCCAGCTCCACCGCGTCGAGGCCGGCCGCGTAGTCCGAGTCGGCCGCGGCGAGCAGCGCCTCGGCGTCGCCGGCCCCGTGGGCGTCGGGAGCGAGGATCGACGCCAGCAGGGCCTCATCGGAGGCCGCCAGCGGGCCGCCCGAGATCCCGCCCGCTCCCAGATAATCCACCCGCTGGCCCTGGCCGCCGAAGGTGCGCAAGAACGCAGGCAGGAACAGGCGCAGCTTGGATATCTGCGCCGGGTCCAGCGCGACCAGCAGGCGGGGCACGAGCTGGGTCTCGGGCTTCAGGAGATCCACCCAGGGGTAGTCGCGCTTCAGCCCGTTGAGGACGTCGATGACCAGCTTGGTGCCGGCGTTGGGCTGCCACGGGTCCAGGGCCTGGCCGCGCTCGAGGTGCAGCCGGGCGACGCGCAGGGCCTCGTGGTCGACCACGTTCCACTCGTCGACGCCGTTTCCATGGACGCAGAGCGCGCGGGCGGGCCCGATGCGACACGAGTAGCCGGAGTCGTCCATGTGGAAGCTGAGGCGGCCGCGGGCCGCGGGGTCGTCGCCGCACAGGGTCTGGGTGAGCCAGCGCTGGACATGGCCGAGGCCCAGCTCGACGTCGTGGTTGCCGATGACGAGGACCAGCCGGCGGTCCGGCGTGCGCGTCAGGCTGGCGAGGGCCTGAAAGACGGCCGGAAACGCGCGGGCGATCCCTTCCAGCATGGGGACGGCGCGTTGGGCCACGAGGTAGTCGGCGCCCTCTTCGGCGAGGAAGTCGACGATGTCGCCGTTGAGCACCAGCGCGGCGGTGCGGCCGGCGGGTCGGGCCGCGACGTGGTCGATGAGGCCGGCGAGCTCGGCCTGTTGGTCGAAGATCTGGCGGCCCGCGGGACCGCCCAGGTGCAGGTCGGAGACGACGAAGAGCTCGTCGACGCGCTCGAGGGGTTCCATGGCTGTCCTCCGTGAGCCAGCAGATTAGCCTGGATCTGCTTGGTTGTCCGGCGGACGCGAGCGCAAAAAAAAGAGGCGGGACCGAAATCCCGCCTCTCTCGTCACTGTGAAGGCTCAGAGACTCTCGTGACGACTACCAGTCGCCGCGACCGCCACCGCCCCCACGACCGCCGCCGCCGCCGTAGCCGCCGCCGCCGCCGCCGTAGCCACCGCCGCCGCCGCCGTAGCCGCCGCCGCCGCCACGACCGCCGCGACCGCCACCGCCGCCGCCGCCCGGACGCTTCTCCTCGGCCTCATTCACGCGGATGGTGCGCCCGTCGAGGCTCGCCCCGTCCATCTTCTGCGCGGCCGTGTCCGCCGCCGAACCGTCCACGAAGGTCACGAACCCGAATCCACGCGACCGGCCGGTCTCGCGATCGGTGATCACCTTCGCCTCCGTCACTTCGCCGAACGCCTCGAACGCCTCAGCCAGGCTGGCATCCGTCGTGCCCCAGCTCAGACCCCCCACAAACAACTTCTTCGACATCTCTCTTACTCACTTCAACAGCGGGCGGGCCGGCGGCGAGCCGGTCGCGTCCCAAGGGCGGACTAATGGCGTCCGTGGCCACGAAGCGGTCATCGTCGACCGATTCGAACGCCCGAGATGGGATCACAAAACGCGGTCGCTTGGAAGTGCCGAGCGACGAAAAAAACACAAAAAAAGCGCCCGTGTAGACGGACGCTTGGTGGGGCTCAACCGCGCGGGGAGCCCGGGTCGGGCGGCCGGCGGGGCGAGAGATCGCCCACGCCGGTCGCCCCACGCATCGCTAC
>CAZNZH010000177.1:0-9219 GCA_964577445.1 uncultured Myxococcales bacterium | reverse complement strand
GCAGCGCCGGATCACGCCGCCTGCAAGCTGGGTGGCAATCCCGGTGAACGGTTACACTCGATGTTGGGTGGGCGGGGCAGGCGCTCTTGCCTAGCCTCTACGGTGCGTCGGCGCCGTGCCGTCCGTGTCAGGGTGGTCGTGGGTGCGGAGCCTTGCCGGCCGCCACGGTGTGGCGCTTGACACGTAGCCCAGTAACATCAAGGCTGATAGTGGCGCGGGGGTCAGTGGGCTCACCTCCGATTTTTGGGAGCGCTCACCTCGGAACTGAGAATTGAGTGCACATGAGCTTGCGGTCGGACCGACCGCTGAGGCGCTCGTGGAAGCTCCCGGACCAATCCGCTCCTGGGGCTCGGCTAAACGGGAGGCGCTCGTGGAAGCTCCCGGACCAATCCGCTCCTGGGGCTCAGCTAAACGGCCGGGGCTCGGCTAAACGGCCGTGCGGACGGCGCAAGAGAATGCTTTGTGCATCGAACTCGGAGGTGCTTATGCGCACGTTGACGCTAGAAGATGTGCCGGACTGCGTTTACGACCGCCTCACCGCGCGCGCGGCTCAAAACCGCCGGACTGTGGCTGAGGAGGCGCTGGCTATTGTCGTGGCTCACCTGGGCGGCGCGGGGGTCGATGTGGACAAGCACTTGGCGGCGGCGCGGTCCATCCGCGATCGGTACGGGCTGGGCCGGACGGATCCTGTGGATATTGAGGCGGACAAGCGCGTGGGGCGGCCGTGAGCGGCGTTGGGGCGGGGGGTTCTGTGTCGGTTCTGCGTCGGTGCTCGCCGTGTGGGTGCGGGTGTACGGGCTTAGCCTTTTACGCGTCCCAGCAGCCGTAGCAGGCCGTCTAGCGTGGTTAGGGGGTGGGGGGGGCAGCCGGGGATGTATAGGTCGATGGGTAGGACGCCCTCGACGCCGTCTAGGACTTGGGGGTTGCCTCGGTAGGGGCCTCCTGAGATGGCGCAGGCTCCTACTGCGATGACTAGCTTGGGTGCGGGGATGGCCTCCCAGGCCGTCTTTAGGGCTTGCTCCATGTGCCGCGAGTGCGCGCCGGTGATGAGCAGGCCGTCGGCGTGCCTGGGGCTGGCGACGAACTGCACGCCGAAGCGGCCGAGGTCCCAGCCGATGGTGCCCAGCACGTTCACGTCGGCCTCGCAGGCGTTACAGCCGCCCGCGCTGACCTGGCGGAGCTTGAGCGAGCGGCCGAAGAGGCGCATGGACGCCTCGTCTAGCTCCTTGACCTTGGCCAGCACGCGGCCGTCGGTGTGGAGCGCCTCGCGGGTGCTCGCCGACAGGCTGAAGGCTTGGCCGTGTTGCACTGCACCCTCGGGGCAGGCCTCTACGCAGTCGCGGCAGAAGAGGCAGCGGCCTAAGTCGATCTGTGCGCTCGCGCGGCCCTCGCCCAGGGTGATGGCCTCGGTCGGGCAGGCCTCGACGCACTCGGCGCAGCCATCGGGGCAGCGCTCGCGGTCCATGACCGGCGCGCCGCGGAAGCGCTCGGGCATCGGCGGCGGCGGGCCGTCGGGCCAGCGCATCGTCCGGTGCCCCTGGCGCGCTCGCTCCAGCAGGATGTTCAGCATCGCGTGGCCCCCTTACAGGTCGTGGCCGCAGTAGGAGAGGTTGAAGCTCTTGTTACACAGGGGGAAATCCGAGATGGCCTCGTCGCGCAGCGCCATCGCCACGCCCATCCAGTTATGAAAGGACGGATCGATGACGCGGTACTGGTCGATCCGGCCGGCGGCGTCGGTGCGGACCACGTGGGCGACCTCGCCGCGCCAGGCCTCGCTCTGGGTCACCGTCATCGCGTCGGGCTGTAGCGGGCCCAGCCCCACCCGCAGCGGGCCCTCCGGCAGCGACGCGAGCTGGTCGCCGATGAAGGCCGCCGAGCGCACGCACTCCAGCCACCGCACCGACGCGCGCGCCTGCACGTCGCCGCTGTCCGCGCTCGAGATCGGGATGTGCGCCATCCTGAAGAGGCCCGACGGGTGGTCCTGGCGCACGTCGCGGGCCACCCCGCTGGCGCGCGCCATGGGGCCGACCAGCCCGAGATCCTGCGCCAGCGCCGTCGAGATGACGCCGGTCTCCTCGAAGCGGCTCCGCACCGAGGGCGCCCGCCACAAGAGATCGACGGCGCGCTTCGTCTCGCGCGTGATGGTTCGCAGCTTGGCCGCGAGCTGCTTCGGGTCCGGCACGTCGAAGCCCACCCCGCCCGGCACCACGAGGCTACGCCCGAAGCGGTTGCCGCACAGGGCCGCCGTCAGATTCAGCAGGTCGCCGCGGGTGCGCCCGCAAAATGACGAGGTCGGCAGATAGGCCACATCGCCAGCCAGGGCGCCGAGGTCTCCGACGTGGTTCGCCAGGCGCTCCAGCTCGAGCGCGATGGCGCGGATGGCCAGCGCGCGCGGCGGGACGCGGGTGTGGCTCAGGGCCTCAAGCGCCTCGCAGTAGGCCGTCGCGTGGGCGATGGTGGTGTCGCCGGCCAGGGTCTCGGCCAGGTGCAGCGCGCGCTTGGTGGGGCCGCTGAGCAGGGCATCTTCGACGCCGCGGTGCTGATAGCCGAGCGCTATCTCGAGGTGAAAGATCCGCTCGCCGTGGCACTGAAAGCGAAAGTGCCCGGGCTCGATGACGCCGGCGTGGATGGGGCCCACGGCCACCTCGTGCACGCCCTCGCCCGCGACCCGGTAGAAGTCGGTCACGCCCGGGATGTCGCCTGGCCGCGTGTAGCGCACCGGCTTGAGCCAGGGGTGACCGGCGGGTTCGAGGCCCGTGCGCTCCCAGAGCTCGCGCTCGAAGAGGTGCGCCTCGGTGAGCTGCGGCGTCAGGCTCGGCACGCTCGGGCCCTCCGCGCGCGCCCGGAGGACGCGGAGCCGCCCCACCTCGTCGTCGGCGAGCACCGCGACCAGCTCGACCTCGGGCACGCGGCCGGCGCCGAAGAGGGCGACCAGCCGCGCACCGGCGTCGGCGGCGGCGATGATGGCGTGCTGGAAGTCCTCGACCGAGATCGGGGTCGGCGAGGTCAGGACTCCGCCGTTGTGGGTCTCCGCGCCTGTCATGGGCTGCCCTCCAGCCACGCCACGCTCTGGTGCAGCAGCTCGCTCAGCGGCGCCGGGATATAGACGCCGAGCAGCAGCACCAGCGCTAAAAAGACCAGGATGGGAGTCGCGTTCGCGGGGCGGTCGCGCCAGCTCGTCTTCGGGCCCGGGCCGTCGCCCAGGGTCAGCTTCAAGACGGTCGCGCCCATCCCGATGAAGACCACGAGCAAAAAGAGCAGAAAGAGGCCGCCGGCCAGGGCGTGACCCTGGGTGAAGGCGGCGCGGGCGATGGTCAGCTCGCTCAGGAAGGGGCCGAAGGGGGGCGCGCCGGTGATGGCGAAGAAGCCGAGCAAGAAGAGGGTCGCCGACAGCGGCATGCCGCGCAGGGCGCCGGTGACCTCGGCGGTGGATTTGCTGCCGTAGCCGCGGTGGAGGTTGGCGGCGCTGAGGAAGAGCACGCCCTTGGTGAGGCCGTTACACAGCAGGTGCAGCATCGCGCCGAAGGTGGCGCCGCGCCCGAGGCCCACGCCCAAGGCCAGGATGCCCATGTGCTCGACGCTGGAGTAGGCGAGCATGCGCTTGAAGTCTTGCTGGCCGGCCATCAGCGCGCCGGCGACGGCCATCGAGAAGAGGCCGAAGCCGACTAGCAGGCCGGTGGCGTAGGGGCCCTCGCCGGCGGCGTAGCAGACGCGCAGGACGCGCAGGATGGCGAGGAAGGCCACGCTGGTGACGCCGCCGGCGAAGAGCGCGCCGGCCAGGCCGGGGGCCTCGCCGTAGGCGTCGGGCTTCCAGGTGTGCATGGGGGCGAGGCCCATCTTGGTGCCGAAGCCGACCAGCAGCAGGGCGAAGCCGGCGCGCAGCCAGGGCTTGGAGAGGCCGGGGGCCTCGGTGACCAGGGCGTCGAAGCCCAGGGAGGGCTCGCTGCCGCCGTGGATGGCCGCGTAGCCGATGAAAAACGTACCGAGGAGTGCTAAGGCGACGCCGACGGAGCCGACGAGGAGGTACTTCCAGGTGGCCTCGATGGAGCGTGGGTTCTGGTTGAAGTAGATGAGCGGGGCGGCGGCGAGGGCGGCGGCCTCGATGGCGACCCACATGACGCCGAGCTGGCGGGCTAAGATGGCGAGGGTCAGGGCGGCGAGGAGCGCGTGGAGGCAGGTGGTGAAGACGCGGTTGTCGCGGCTGTGGCGGTAGCGGAGGTAGCTGACGGCGTAGACCGCGCAGCCGGCGAAGAGCACCGAGATGAGGCCCAGGACGAGGCGGCCGGGGGGGTCGAGGCCGAGCCAGTCGTTGGCGGCGGGCGCGCGGGGGTCGAGGAGCAGCACGGCGGTGAAGGCGAGGTGGAGGAGTGCTACCGCGACCAGGAGCAGCGGGCGGGCGCGGTTGGAGCGCACCAGGAGCGAGGCGACAGCGCCCGCGGTGGGGATGGCGAGCAGGGCGAGGGCGGGGGCCATCAGAGGTCCTCTTTGAGCGCGGAGAGGTTCCGCGTGTCGATGGAGGAGAACTCGCGCTGGATGTGGTCGAGCAGGATGCCCATGACGAAGATGGCGACCACCAGGTCGAGGAGCACGCCGACCTCGACGACCAGCGGGAGGGCGTCGAGGAGGAGGAGGCCGAAGAGGAAGATGCCGTTTTCGAGCACGAGGTAGCCGACGACCTGGGTGACGGCTTTGCGGCGGGTGGTCAGCAGGATGAAGCCGGTCAGCACCGTGGCCAGGGCGGCGGGGACGATGAGGCGGGCCTCCTCGCCGGGGACCAGGGGGAGGTTGTCGGTGAAGGCCAGGGCGAGGCCGGCGCCGAGCGCGCCGAGGAGCATGGAGGCGCCGTGGCTGATGGTGGGCTCGACCTCGCGGCGGATGCGGACCTCGCGGATGGCACGGAAGAGCATGGTGGGGATGACGAGGCCTTTGAGGCCGCCGGCGACGAGGCCGATGAGGACGCTGTGGAGGTCGAGGCGGCCCAAGACCAGCGCGGGGGCGGCGGCGAGGAGGAAGCCTTGCAGCGACACGGTGCGGATGACGGCGCTCATGCGCGAGGTCCCGAGCAGGTAGATGTTCAGGATAAAGACGCAGACGAGCAGGGCGTCGAGCAGCGCGGGTGAGGTGGTCATCATCGGAGCATCAACACGAAGGCGAAGGCGGTGGCGAGGATGGCGCCGGCCGCCAGGTTGGGGATCTTGGTGAGGCGGACGCGGGCGGTGGCGGACTCGACGAGGCCGATGGCGACGGCGAGGGCGAGGAGGCCGCCGAGGGTGGCCAGGCGGGTGAGCCAGGGCGAGCCATCGACCGGGAGAGCGACGCGGACCAGCACGGTGCCGAGGACGAAGAGCTTCATCGCGGCGGCGTAGTGGATGGCGCCGAGGAGCGGGCCGCTGTGGTCGAGGACCATGACCTCGTGGATCATGGTGAGCTCGAGGTGGGTGGTGGGGTCGTCGAAGGGGACGCGGGAGCACTCGAGGAGGATGAGGACGAAGAGGCCGAGCACGACGAGAACCAGGGAGGCGGCGTGGCTGGCGGCGGGGGCCTGGAGCATGAGGTCCAGGGAGAGCGAGCCGGACAGACGCGTGAGGCAGAGCAGGGCGAAGAAGAGGGCGGGCTCGGCGAGGAGCGCGTAGGTGAGCTCGCGGGACGCGCCCATGGCCTCGAAGGGCGAGCCGGTGTCGAGGGCGGCGGCGGTGGTGAAGAAGCGGCCGAGGGCGAAGAGGTAGGCGAAGAGGATGAGGTCGCCCTCAAAGCTCAGGGGGGCGCCGCCGGGGCCGAGGGGGACGAGGAGGCCGGCGAGGAGGACGCTGAGCAGGGTCACCAGGGGCGCTGCCTGGAAGATCCAGGTGGTGGTGTGGCTGATGACCAAGCTCTTGCGGGCGAGGCGCAGGATGTCCCAGTAGGGCTGGAGCAGCGGTGGGCCGCGGCGGCCGGCGATGATGGCCTTGGTGCGGTTGATGATGCCGATGAGCAGCGGCGGCACCACGAGGAGCGCGGTGAGGTCGGCTATGGGCGCGAGGACTTGGGAGGGGCTCACGTCAGGCTCCCATGAGCAGCCAGATGGCGGCGGCGAGGATGTAGAGGAGGTAGATCGGCAGGCGGCCTTGCTGGCTGCGGCGTAACCACGGGATGGCGCGGGCGATGAGGCGGAAGGTCGGGAGGGCGGCGCGGTCGAGCACGGGGTCGGGGAGGTCCTGGGTGAAGGCGGAGGGGCCGGGGAAGGCGCCGGTGGGGGGCACGAGGGCGGAGCGCGGCCAGAGGAGGCGGCGGAAGAGGCCGAGCTGGGTGTCGGAGAGCGAGGTCGAGGTGTACTGGATGCGCGGGGTGGGGGCCGCGTAGCCGCAGGCCCAGGTGGCGGGGGCGGGGGTGGCCGGGAGGCGGCGGGGGGGGGGGGGGGGGGGGGCGGTGGTGTCGGGGCGGGGGGGGGGGGGGCCCGCCCCCTCCCGGCCCCGGGGGGGGGGGGGGGGGGGGGCGGGGAGGCGGCGGCGCCAGCGGCGGAGGGCGAGCGCGGTGGCGGCGGCGGCGGCGAGGAGGAGGCCGAGGGTCGCGGCGAGCTGGGCGAGGGGCACCGGGAAGCGGCCCAGCGGTGGGGCGGCGGGGGCGAAGCTGTGGGCGAGGCGGCCGAGCCAGGGGGCGAGCGCGGGGAGGACGAAGGCCATGGCGAGGCAGGCGGCGGCTAGGGCGGCCATCGGGGCGACCATGGCGGCGGGCTCGTGGGGGTGGGGCACAGCGAGGGGCTCGCGGGCGGTGCCGAGGAAGACGCTGCCGATGAGCTTGACCATGGCCAGGAGTGCCAGGGCGCCGCTCAGGGCGAGGGCGGGCGCGGCGAGGGCGGGCCAGGCGGCGTCGGAGGCGCTGGCCTGGAAGAGGCCGAGGTAGACGAAGAGCTCGCCGAGGAAGCCGTTGAGCGGCGGGAGGGCGGCGAGGGCGGCGGCGCCGATGAAGGCCGCGAGGGCGGTGCGGGGCAGGACGCGGGCGAGGCCGCCGAGGCGGTCCATCTGGCGGGTGCCGGTGGCGTGGACGACGCTGCCGGCGACGAAGAAGAGGAGCGGCTTGAAGAGCGCGTGGTTCCAGGCGTGGAGGACGGCGCCGCCGAGGCCGAGGAGGACGAGCTCGGGGCGGGACTCGGCGCGGCCGATGATGGCGAGGCCCAGGCCCATGGCCATGATGCCGGTGTTGTCGACGCTGCTGTAGGCGAGGAGGCGCTTGAGGTCGGCCTGGGCGGCGGCGAGGGCGGCGCCGAGGACGGCGGTGACGGCGCCGAGGGCGAGGAGGGTGGCGCCGGTCGAGGCGGGCAGCTCGGGGAGGAGGAGGGCGGCGCGGGCGAGGCCGTAGACGCCCATCGCGATGACGACGCCGCTCATGACGGCGGAGACGTGGCTGGGCGCGTTGGCGTGGGCGCCGGGGAGCCAGAGGTGGAGCGGCATCAGGCCGGCCTTGGTGCCGAAGCCGACGAAGAAGAGGAGCGGGATGGCGACGAGCTCGGTGGGGTTGAGGCCGGTCACGGGGCGGAGTGCGAGGTCGCCGGTGTGGGCGGAGAGGAGGGCGAAGGCGGCGATGAGGCAGAGGGTCCCGACGTGGGTGGCGATGAGGTAGACCCAGCCGGAGGCGCGGACCTCGGGCAGGTGGTCGTCGGCGATGACGAGGAAGAAGGCGGAGAGCGCCATGACCTCCCAGGCGACGAGGAGGAGGAAGGCGTCGTGGGCGAGGACGACGAGGATCATGGCGGCCGGGAGGAGGCCGTAGGCGAAGCGCGTGCGGCGGGCGGTAGGGTGGTCCGCGGGGAAGTAGGCGGAGGCGTAGACGGTGCCCAGGGCCGGGATGACGAGGGTGATGACCAGGAAGGCGGCGCTGAGGGGGTCGAGCGCGAGGGCGAAGCGGCCGGCGGGGATGGGCCAGGCGAGGTCGAGGGGGGCGGCGGCGGTGGCGAGGCCGAGGGCGAGGCCGGCGAGGCCGGTCAGGGCGGCGAGGAGGGCGAGGGCGCGGCCGGCGCGGGGCGAAGGGAGGCCCGAGACGAGGAAGAGGGCGGCGGCGGCGAGGAGGAGGGGCCAGGTCATCCGAGGGGGCTCCAGAGCGCGGTGGCGAGCTCGCCGAGGGGCAGGGCGCTGGCGAGGAGGGCGAGGAGGGCGAGGAGTATATAGAGGTTATAGACCTGAACGGGGCCGCTTTGGAGCTGGCGGACGCGGCTCAGGGCGCGCTGGATGCGGCGGAAGGCGGGGAGGACGGCGCCCTCAAGGACGGTGTCGTCGGTGTGGACGTCGAAGGCGGTGGGGGCGGGGTGCGGGCCGTCCGGGTGTGGGACGTGGGCGCGGGGGCGGAGGACGGCGCGGGCGAGGCCGAGGATGGTGTCGGCGAAGGAGGAGGCTGTGTACTGGATGCGGGGGGTGGGGGCCGCGTAGCCGCAGGCCCAGGTGCCGGCGCGGGGGGCGCGGGAGGCGGCGGCGCGGCGGCGGGCGAGGAGGAGGGCCAGGGCGGCGAGGAGGGCGAGGGCCAGGGCGGAGATGGCGGTCAGGGGGGCGCTGGCGGCGAGGGGCGGGAGGGGGCCGGCGGCGCGGAGGGCGGCGGAGGGGGCGAAGGTGGCGAGGACGCGGTCGAGGGCCGGGGCGACCAGGGCGGGGAAGAGGCCGATGGCGGCGCAGAGGGCGGCCAAGATGAGCATCGGGGCGAGCATGGAGCGGGGGGGCTCATAAGCGCTGGCGGCGGCGGGGGTGCGGGGTTGGCCGAGGAAGACGACGCCGTAGACCTTGACGAAGCAGGCGACGGCGAGGCCGCCGACCAGGGCGAGGACGGGGGCCAGGGCGGCGAGGAGGGCGAGGCCGCCGGGGCGGGCGGCGTCGAAGAAGCCGAGGTAGAGGAAGAGCTCGCTGACGAAGCCGTTGAGCGGGGGGAGGCCGCAGATGGCGACGGCGCCGAGGACGAAGGTGGCGGCGGTCAGGGGCATGCGGTGGGCGAGGCCGCCGAGGCGGTCGATGGTGCGGGTGGCGGAGGCGTGGATGACCGAGCCGGCGCCGAAGAAGAGGAGGGACTTGAAGAGGGCGTGGTTGATGACGTGGAGGAGGGCGCCGGCGAGGCCGAGGGCGACCCAGAGGGGGCGGCCCTGGTGCTGGCCGATGAGGGCGAGGCCGAGGCCCAGGAGGATGATCCCGATGTTCTCGATGGAGTGGTAGGCGAGGAGGCGCTTGAGGTCGTGCTGGGCGAGGGCGAAGGCGACGCCGCCGA
>CAZNZH010000176.1:0-9221 GCA_964577445.1 uncultured Myxococcales bacterium | reverse complement strand
GGATGAAGTAGCGCAGCATCGCCTCGGTGATCTCGAAGTCGGCGATGACGCCGTCCTTCATCGGCCGAATCGCCACGATGGAGCCCGGCGTGCGACCCAGCATCTCTTTGGCGTCCTTGCCGACCGCGAGGACCCGGCGCGATCCCCGCGCGTCCTTCTGAACGGCCACGACCGACGGCTCACACGAGACGATCCCCTTGCCCTTGACGTAAATCAGGGTGTTCGCGGTCCCGAGGTCGATGGCGAGATCGTTCGAGAAGAGGTCGTAGAGCCAGTCGAACATTCATTTCCATGGCCGAAGCGAGCGCGTCTCTAGCAGAAAGACCGCGGCGACGCTACATCGCGGCCGCGGGGCCCCGGGCGAGACGGCTGGACCTTGGAAACTCCCGTCGTTGTTGACGTACAGGCCAGCGCTGAGCTAGCATCCCGCTCCCTCGCCGGCCCGGCCGGAAAGCCAATCATTTCAAGCAGGTAGCCCGCCATGCTCGACATCCTGCGCAGCAATACGCGCTCGTTCATCATCTACCTGCTCTTCTCGATCATCATCGTCGTGTTCGTGTTCACTTTCAACACGATCACCCCCGGCGAAGCTTGCGGCTCGCAGGGCCCAGCCGCGCTCACGGCCGAGTTCGCCGAGGTGGACGACGTGGTGCTGGACGCCTCCATGTTCAACATGGCCGAGGCCGTCACCGTGGACCCGCCCGCGCCGACCGCCAACGACTTCCGCGCGCTCCAGCGGCGATTCGCCTACTACTCCACGCGATTCCCGCAGTTGGGCGTCCCGATGGCGTTCAGCGATTTCACCCAAGACGCGCAACGGGTCAGCCCCATCAAGTCCGAGAAGGTCATGTACGACCTGGTCGAGACGCTGCTCGTCGCCGCGGAGGCCCGCAAGGCCGGGCTGCACGTCAGCGACCAAGAGCTGAGCGACCGCCTGCTCGCCGATGACGGCTGGTTTGACCCCAAGACCGGCGAGTTCATGCGCGACCGCTACGAGAGCTTCGTGCGCTTTCAGCTTGGCACCAGCCCCGCCCGCTTCGAGGGCTTCCTGCGCGACGAGATGCTCCGCGAGAAGCTCATCTCGGTGTTGGTCGCCGGCGTGGGGGTCTCGGACGCCGAGCTCGCGTTTCACCGCAAAGCCAGTGGCGAGAAGGTGGATCTCGAGCTGGTGATCGTCGACGCCGCCGCGGCCGCGCCGCTGGTCTCCGTGCCGAGCGAGGCGCTGACCCAGTGGCTCGCCAAAAACCAGGACGCCATCAGCGACTACTACGACTCGCACTCCACCGACTACAACAAGGCCGAGCGCGTCGTGGTGCGCGGCATCCAGGTCAAGGCGACCAACCGCGCGGTCATCGAGCGGGAGACGGACGAGACGAAGAAGGCCGAGCTGGACAAAGAGCGCGAAGAGGCGCGCGCCAAGGCCGAGACCGCGCTGGCCGAGCTGAAGGCCGCTGCGCCTGCGCCCGCGCCTGCGCCCAGCGAACCGCCGGCCGCCGCACCCGAGGGCGACGCACCGGCCGCGGCCGAGGGCGACGCGGCCCCCGCCGTCCCCGCTCCCGCCGCGGCGCCCGTTGAAGGGACCGTCTCCGTCGAGGCCTTCGAAGCCGCCGTGACGGCCACCAGCGACCACGCCGCGACCAAGGACTCGGGCGGCCTCTTCCCCGAGCCGCGCACCAAAGACGAGATGGGCCGCTGGCCCTTCGGAACCGAGGCGGCGGACGCGGTGTTCGCGCTACAGCCCGGTCAGATCTCGGGCGTCATCGAGGTCGACAGCGGCTTCTGGATCCTCCGGGTCGACCAGCGGCTGGCCGCCGAGTCGAGGGGCCTCGCGGACGTCCGCATGGAGATCGCCGAGAAGCTCTACCGCCAGGAGAAGGCCTCCGAGATGCAGAAGAGCATCGCCGAGGAGGTGCTCGCGGCCGCCAAGGCGGACCCGGCCAAGTCCCTCGAGGATATCGCCGACGAGGTGAACACCGCGCACGGCGTCGAGGACGGCGGCCTGACCATGCGTTCGACGGGGATGTTCGCGCGGCTGGCAGCCGGCGCGCTCGGCGCCGCCGCCGAGGTCGGGCAGGTCCCGGGCGTCGGCGCCGCGGAGGAGCTGGCGCGCGCCGCCTTCGCCGCGACCACCGAGGCGCCCGTCCTCGCCAAGGTCTTTTCGGTCGATGACGGCAAGAAGCTCGTCGTGGCGCGCCTCGCCGGCCGTGAGGAAGCGACCGATGAGGACGGCGGCGGCGTCCGCGAGCAGCTCCTGCGCGAGAAGCAGAAGCTCTTCTACCGCGGCTGGTACGACGACCTGCTGCGGGCGAGTGCCGACAGCGGGCGGGTCGAGTTCACCGACGCGTGGCGCGACCGGCTCAAGCAGGACCTGGACGCGTTCCGCGACGCCGGCGGCGTGCTCCCGGGCGCTGAGGGCGTCCCCGCGGTGCCCGTCGAGGGCGCGGCCCCGGCCGCCGCCCCCCCGGCCGCCGAGTAGGCAGGCGCCGGCGGTCAAACCGGGAGCGCCCGGCTGCCGAACGGGCAGCCGGACCTGCGCAGCGCGCCCCGCGGTCAGTGCGCGGCGGGCGCCTCCGCGTCCCGCACTCGCGCCAGGGCCTCGCGGCTCGCGCGTTCGCCCAGGATCTCGCGGAGCCTCGCGAGGCCCGCCTCGGTCTTCCGCACCCACTCGTCTTCCGGCCCGCCGAGGCGCCGGCCGAGCTGGACGTTGCGCTCGTAGATGTCGATGGCGCGCACGATGAGCGGGTGAACGTGCTTGCGCAGCTCCTCGTAGTAGACGTCGACCTCCTCGCGGGTGAGATCCACCGGAACCTCGGCAGCCATCATGTCGTCGTGCATGGACTCGTAGAGCGAACCGAGGCGAAAGCCGGCGACGACGGCCACCTGGGGGTGCTGAAGCCGAAGCGTCTTCAGGTAGGCGTTTTGAGCCTTGAGAAAGAGGTTGGCTTTGTCCTCGAGATCGCGCGCCATGCGCTCGAGCGGCAGCCGAAACCGGATCGCCAAGAAGAGCTCGCGGTAGATCTCCCCGATCTGGAATTGGGCCAGGGAGACGTAGCGGTTGCCGACCAGCGAGCGGTCGTCCAGGTGATGCCGGTGCTCGCGAAGGGCCTCGGTGTAGTCGCGCTCGGCCACCGCGAGATCCCCCAGATGCTGCTGCGCTTGCCCCCGCCGCGTGAGCGCCTCGATCCGGTCGGCGGTCACGATCCCGGCGTGCTCGGGGCGGAGGATGCGATCGAGCACGGGGACCGCCTCGCCCCAGCGCTCCAGGGTCTCCAGGCAGGCCGCCGCCTGAAAGAGCGCGTCGTGGGCGTCTTTGGACCCGGCCGTCCGCTCCGCCGCCGAGCTCAAGAAGGGAAGCCCCTCCTCGCACCGCCCGGCCTTCGCGAACGCCAGCCCCGCGTTGAAGCGGGCCACGTCGCCAAATCGGCTCTCGGGGAAGTGCTCGACGACCAGCGCGTACCGCCGCGCCGCCGTCAGGAACTCCTCGGCCTCGAAAGCCTGGCCGCCCTCTCGAAAGAGCACCTCGGGGTCGAGGACCTCCACGCGGCGGGTCCCGTCGACGTCGATGGCGGCGAAGCGCATGGGATCCATCGACACCACGTCGCGACGCCCGCTCGCGCACCCGGCGGCCGCGAGCGCGAGGCACAACGCCAAGCGCCTGGCCCACACGAGGCGCGCGCGCCCTGGCGATATGGGGTCCTGAGGCCGTCTCAATCCTGCTCCTGGCTGGCCGGGGGCGACCGCGTGGTGGTCAACGATGCCGCACTGCGCCGCCCCGGTCACGCGCCGGGTTCTACACCGGGTCGCCGGCCTGGGCCGAACGCACCCGCAGCACGAGCTCTTCCGTGGAGACGGTCGCCTGCTCTCCGGTCTGAAGGTCCTTCAGCGCCAACTTGCCCGCAGCGCGCTCGTCCGTCCCCTGCAAGACCACGAAACGATAGCCTTTTTTCTCTGCTGACCGGAACTGCTTGCCGAGCTTTCCGGCCACCAGCGACATCTCGGCGCCGAGCCCCGCCTGTCGCAGCGCGCCGGCCGCCCGGACCATGGCGCCGTACCCCTCGTCGTCGAGCACCGCGACGAAGACGTCGGCGGTGGCGCCTCGCGATGACACCAGCCCGAGATCGGTCAGCAGGCTCACCAGCCGGTCGATCCCCAAGCTGATGCCGACCGCCGGGATGGAGTCGCGCAAGAACATCCCGAGCAGCGTGTCGTAGCGCCCACCGGACATGACGCTGCCGAAGCCCTCGCGACCGCGCACGAAGGTCTCGTAGATGGTACCCGTGTAGTAGTCCAGGCCGCGGGCGATGCTCAGGTCCACCGCGACGTCGCCGCCCCGCCCGGCCGCGCCGACGATCTCCAGCAACCCGCACAGCTCGTCGATGCCTTCACGGCCGGCCTCGGTGCCGCCCACCACGTCGGCCAGCTTGCGCACACCGGCGCTGCCCTCGACCGCACGCCCGAGCACCTCGAAGAGCAAGGCCTGCCCTTCGACGCCCAGGCCCACCTCAGCGCTCAGCTCGGCCTCGACACCCGCGCGGCCGATCTTCGGCAGCTTGTCCATCACGCGCAGCACCGCGTGCCGCCGCTCGCGCCCCTCGACCCCGACCCGGTCGAGCAAGCCGTCCAGGATCTTGCGGTTGTTGACCCGCATCACGTACCCGGGCACCCCCAACGCCTGGAGCACCTCAAGCCCCACCATCATGCACTCGGCGTCAGCGCGCACGCTCGCCTCGCCGACGATGTCGACGTCGCACTGCAAGAACTCGCGAAAGCGCCCGCGGCCCGGCTTCTCCGCGCGCCACACCGGCGCGATCTGGTATCGCCGAAACGGCATGTCCAGCGACCGGTGCTGAGCGACCACGCGCGCGAGGGGCACCGTGAGGTCGTAACGCAGGGCCACGTCGCGGCCGCCGTTGTCCGCGAACCGGTAGAGCAGTTGGTCGCCCTCCTCGCCGTACTTGCCGGTGAGGATGTCGGCGTACTCGAGCGCCGGCGTGGTCAACGGCCCGAAGCCGAAGGACTCGAAGACCGCCACGACCTTGCGCAGCATCGCCTGGCGCGGGATGTCCGCCTCGGGCAGGTAATCCCTGAATCCCTTGAGCACACGCGCCTGAACCTGGGCCATCGACCTGCTCCGCGTAGAAGGCGCCCCTGACTATCGCGCACGCCGCGCCAGGGCAAGGAGCGCGAGGCTCGGAGGCGGCCGGCCGGGGCCTGGGGGGCGAGGCTCGGCCCCGGGGCCGACCGGACGCCGGTGCAACCCGCGCGCAATGGCGCTAACATGACGCGATGAAGCTGCCCGAACGCCTCTCGCTGGCCCATTTGCCGACGCCGATTCAGCGGATGCACCGCCTCACGGAGGCGCTGGGCTGCGAGATCTCGGTCAAGCGCGACGACCTGACCGGGAGCCACCTCAGCGGCAACAAGATCCGCAAGCTGGAGTTCCTGCTGGCGCAGGCGGTCGCGGACGACGCCACCCACGTCGTGACCTGCGGCGGGGTGCAGTCGAATCACTGTCGCGCGACCGCGCTGGCCGCCGCGCAGCTCGGCATGCAGCCCGTGCTCCTGCTGCGCACGCCCACGGGCGCCGCCTCAGAGCTCCCGGACCCGCCCACCGGCAACGTGCTGCTCGATCGCCTCGCGGGCGCGACGATTCATCTGTGCGACCCGGCCGGCTATGGCGATCGGGAGCGGCGGCTTGAGGCGATCGCGGCTGCCATCCGCCGATCCGGTGGACGCCCCTTCATCGTGCCCGAAGGTGGCTCGAACGCGCTGGGCGCGCTGGGCTACGTCCACGCCGCCGCCGAGATCGCCGAGCAGTGCCAAGGCGCGCTCCCCTCGTCGGTCGTCGTCGCCACGGGCTCCGGCGGCACCGTCGCCGGCCTCGCGCTGGGCTTTCGGGCCCTCGATCTCCCAGTCCGCACCGTAGGGATCGCGGTCTGCGACGACCGCGCCACCTTCCTCGCCATCGCCGCCCGAATCGCCGCCGACGCCGAGCGCCTCTACGGCCTCGCCGCCCCTCGCGCGGAAGCCTTAGACATCATCGAAGGGTTTCAGGGTCGCGGCTACGCGCTGTCGACCCCGGAGGAGCTCGCGCTCCTGCGCGACACCGCGCGCCTCGACGGCCTGGTCCTCGACCCCGTGTACACGTTGAAAGCGTTTCGCGCCGTCGTCGCCCTCGCGCCCAGCGGCGCCCTCGGCCAGCGCGTCCTCTTCGTCCACACCGGTGGCCTCTTCGGCCTCTTCGCCGCCGCATCCGAGCTCGCCCCGCTGCTCTGACCCTTGGCCGCGCGGAGCCTCGTGAGCCCATCGATCCTCAGCATCTTCCTCGCCAGCTTCGCGCCCGGTGTCTCTTGGCTCGCCTACTGGTACTACCGCGCCCACGCCGGTCCACGGCGCCTGCGGCCGGTCATCGCGTTCTTCCTCAGCGGGTTGCTCGCCGGCCCCCTCGCCCTCGCGTTCTTCGCGTTCATGGAGCTCAACCCCTATTACAGCGGGCTCGCCACCATCGGCGAATCCAGCGAGCTCGAGAAGTTCACCTACAGCATCTTCGCCATCGGCCCGGTCGAGGAGATGGCGAAGTTCCTCGTCGCCTGGTTGGCCCTTCGCTTGCTCGACAAAGAGGCCAACCCGGCCCTGGGCGGCGTCATCTACGCGGCGGCGGCGGCGCTAGGCTTCGCGACCATCGAGAACTGGTACTACATGATCGACGCCGACGCGGTGGTCTGGCACCGCGCCCTCACCCTGCCCTTCACCCACGTGCTCTTCTCAAGCTTCTGGGGCGTCGGCCTGTCGCTGTACTACACGCGCCGGAAGCGCCGTGTCTTCTGGCTGGTCATGGGCTTGCTCTTGTCGTTCATCTACCACGGCCTCTACGACTACATCCTGTTCTCTGAGGACATCCCCCCCACGATGGTCTTACCCCTGGTCTTCATCATGTGGTTGTGGCTCATGGTCGCGATCCCGAAACTCCGCCTGGGGGTTGTCGACCCGCCGGAGGCCTCCCCGTGAGCACGCCATCGCCCAAAAAAAAGCGCCCAGCCGCTCAGCTCAAGACCATGCGCGCCGACCTCGACGCGCTCGCCCGGGCCCTCCTCCTCGAGCCGGCCGGCCCCGCCGAGGTGGCCGAGTCCCTGCTCCAGGTGGTCGCCCCCGCCCTCCGCGCGCGCGCGACCGCCGTCGTGGTGGTGACCGGCACCGAAGCTCAACCCGTCCTCCTGGCCGCCCACGGCCTCCGCGCCACCGATCTCGGCCGCTGCGACTGGCTGGCCAACGAGACCGTCCTTCGCGCCCTCACGACAGCGCGCGGCGTCACCATCGCGCCGGACACCCTGAGCGTGGCCGCTCCGCCGGGCGCGATCCTCCACCTGCTGCCGCTGTCCGTCGAGCGCCACGCCAGCGCGTTCGAGGGCGCGCCACCCCCGATTCTCCACGCGCTGCTCGTGCTCTGCGACGCGGACGCCCCAAGCGTTACCGAGCTGGCGCCCCTGTTCAGCGTCATCACCTCCCAAGGCGCCATGTTGCTCGAGAACGCGCGCCTGCACGACTCGGTGCGCACCTCCGAGCAGACCTACCTGACCCTCGTCGAACGGGCGGAGCTGGGCATGGCGCTCGTCGACTGCGACGGCCGCTTTCAGCACGTCAACGACCCGCTCAGCGAGGTGACAGGCGGCCGCGCCCAGCCCGGCGGCCTGATGCTGGACTCCATCGCCCCCGAGGATCGCGCCGCGGTGCAGAGCCACCTCCAGACCCGCCTGGAGGCACGCGGCGACGCCGTCGAGGTCCACGTGCTCGGCCACAACGGCCCAGTCGCCGCGCGCATCTTGGCGACCCCGCTGCTCGATGGCGGCGATCGCGTGTCGGGCTGGGTGCTCATCGTCCGCGACCGCACCCGCGAGCTGGCGCTCGAGGACGAACGCCAACAGCTCGCCATGCGCGTCCAGCAGGCCGAGAAGCTCTCGGCGGTCGGCCAGTTCGTCGCCGGCATCGCCCACGAGCTGAACAACCCCCTGACGGTGGTCATCGGCTACGCCGAGCTCCTCTACGAGACCGCCCCGCTCCCGGCGCACCACCGCGCCTCGGTCGAACAAGTCCTCAATCACTCGCGTCGCTGCGGCCGCATCGTCGAGGATCTCCTCAAGTTCGCCCACCACGAGCGCATCCGACCGGAGGCCGTGCACCTGTCTCAGGTCATCCGAGAGTCCCTGGCCGCCGTCGCCCCACGAAAGACCACCGACGTCCGCTTCATCGTCGAGGTCCCGCCCGACCTCCCGCCGCTGGTCGGCTCCCAACACGCGCTGACCCAGGTGGTCACCAACATCGTCGACAACGCGGTCGACGCGACCCACCTGGGCGACGGCGCAAACCAGGTCACCATCCGCGTCACCCGCGAGGGCGGCTACCAGAAGATCGAGGTCACCGACACCGGCCCCGGCATCTCGGACCCCGCGCGCATGTTCGACCCCTTTTACACGACCAAACCCATCGGGAAGGGGACCGGCCTCGGGCTCAGCATCTGCTACGGCATCGTCCACGAACACGCGGGCGAGCTCTACGCCGAGAACCTCCCCGCGGCCGGCGCGCGCCTCACGGTCCGCCTCCCGGAGGCCAAACGCGCCCAGGTGGACCTGCCCGCCCTGCCCGGCGTCGGCGAGACCGTGGACGTGCCGTTCCACTTCGAGGGCCGGCCGCGCCTGCTGGTTGTCGACGACGAGCCGGCCATCCTCTCGCTCACGGCACGCTCTTTGGCCCGCTGGTGCGACGTCGTGTCCGCCGAGACCGTCGAGGAGGCGGTTCGAATCCTCGAAGGCGAGCGCTTCGACGCCATCCTGACGGACCTGCGCCTGCCCGCGGGCCTCACCGGGCCCGACTTCTACGAGATCCTCGTGGACCGCTGGCCGGACATGGTCGAGCGCCTCGTTTTGCTGCGAGCAGCGCGCGACATCGCGAGGAGGTCGCCGCCGACGATTCTCAGGGGCGACGCGATGGACCTGTTGCCGCAGGCGTTTGCCGCCGCGCCGCGCGATGCGACGCCGTGCATCTTCCACTGCCACGCGATCTACCAGATGGACCGCGCGTGGCGCGAGCGCTTCGAGGCGCTGCTTGCCGACCTGGGCCGGCGGCGGGATTTCGCGCACGTTTCGCTCGAGTGGCTGCGCGATGATCCGGGGCCGAGGCTCCACCTCACCCTGCACCGCCGGGGCGAAGCGCCGCAGCGCACGCTG
>CAZNZH010000175.1:0-9230 GCA_964577445.1 uncultured Myxococcales bacterium | reverse complement strand
ATCATCTTGGTCGCGCCCGGCGCCAGCGTCTCTACGCGCTCGGTGCCCTCGACCTTCACCCACAACCGGCGCTCGGTGGCGTTGTCCAGGCGGACGCTCGCTTGCACCGAGTGGATCTCCCAACGGACGCGCTGTCCGGCCGGGAGCACCATCGCCTCGCGGTAGGGCAGCCCGCTCGGCTCGCCGCGGGCTTGCAACACCCACGCGCCCGGTTTGCGGTCGGTGAGCAGGTGCCGCTCGCCGGGGGCCAGTTCGACCTCGACCCGCGGCGGCGGGCTCGACCCGGGCTCCGGCTCGCCGGGATCACCGGTCCCTGTGGCGAGGAGCACCCGCTCATTCGTGCGGTTGACCACCTCGATCTCCGACCGAGGCGAGGTGACGCGGACCTCTGCCTGGTCGCCTGCCACCACGCGCACCCGACGATCGTCGACGCGCCCCGACTGCACCCCGCAGATGCGCAGCATGTGGGAGCCGGCCAGCAACTGGTCCAGCTCCAGCCGCTCGCCTGGCTCCAAGCGCCCCGCCTCGCGGTCGTCCACGTCGAGCGTCACCGGCTCGTCGCCGTCATTGATGACGCTCACCCCGCCCCGCGGCGCCATCGCGCTCCACCGGAGCTCCCCGTCGGGGGGGATGGTGACGCTCTCCTCGATCGCCAGCCCGGATTCGGTCTCGCGAGCCCGCACCGTGTGCGCTCCCGCAGGGATGTCGCGGTAACGCGCGGTGTCGCCCGCCAGGATCGTCCCCAGGCGCCGGTCGTCCAGGCTCAGCGTCACGGGTCCGGTCAGCCGGTTTTCGACGAGCAGCCCGCCCAGCGGTGGCGGCGTCGGCTCGGGGCCCGGGATCTCGATGAGCTCGCGCCGCCCCGTCACCAGGTCGAGCCGGACCCTGAGCGTCGGCTCGCCCCCGACCTCGGCGTCGACGAGCGGCGTCACCTCGATCGCCGCAGGCCCCGGCGTGAGCCAGCGGACCCGCATCCGCGCGCCGCCAGCGACCACCCCCTCAGCGCGCCCGCGAATCCACACCCGCTCGGGGCCGGGCAACCGGTTGACGATCTCGACGATCGCGCCCTCATCGAGGGCCTTGGCCTCCGGCCGCCCCGTCGCACACCCCGCGGCAAAGAAGACGGCGACGGCGCCCATCAGGAGCTGCCGGCAAGCACCCATATGCGAATCCTGATTCGGCCGGGGCGGAGCGAGGAAGAGAGCCCCCGCCACCCCGGCAGTCTGGCGGCGCTTTGCCGAACTGTCGAACAGTCCGCTCGCTCTGCTCGAACCGGATTACTCGCCCAGCTCGGGGTTGGCCTTGTAGCTGATGATGATCTCTTCGCCGGCGCGCGGCAGATCGTCGTCGGGGAAGATGATCGACGGGCGGACGAAGCCGCTGCCGTCTTGACAGGCTTGGGCCCCGCTCTCTTTGAGGCGGTAGGTGTTCTTCAGGCCCGGGGTGAACTCCTCGACGCGCTGCAGGGGGACGAGCACCGGCTTGCCGGTGACCGGGTCCACGATGGGCTGCCCTGCGGTGTTCACCTGGCTCTTTTGGACCACGAGGGTCGCCGTGTCTTGCACGCCCTTGGGCAGACACAGCTCGCCGACCACCTGCACGATGCGCGCCGCGATGCGCTCGAGCGCCGGGCCGAGGCCGGCCGGCGAGCAGATGTTCTCGAACACGCCGTTGTCGCCGAAGCGCTCCGCGAGCTGCTGGTAGCGCCGGCCCCAGTCGGCCTGGCCGCTCGAAGACGTGCAGATCGTCGTCGTGTGATGGCAGATGAAGTCATTGCCCTTCGAGCGAACGAAGCACTCGCGCGCCGCCTCCACGTCGGTCATCGTCTCCTGGACGACGTTCTCCTCTAGGTCCGCGCAGTACGGTTCGTCGGTGCTGAGGTCGATCTTCGACATCAGCGGCTCGCCGGGCAGGGCGTCGCCCGAGATCGCCGCGATGATCACCCGTGCCGGGTCGCTCTTCAGGGACTTGAAGCGGTTGACGTAGTGGTTCACGGGGATCAGCGGGCCGCCCTGGGTCTGGTCGGCGAGCAGGCCGCATTGGTCATACTTGTCTTCCGGGATCTGGACGTCCGAAGAGCAGTCGTCCTCGTCGGACACGAACACGATGACCAAGTAGGCCTCATCGCGCAGGAAGCGCTTGCACTTCCCGGCCTTCTCGTCGGCCACCGTGCAGCCGATGTACTTCTTGTTGGGCCCCTCACGCTCCAGCGCGGTCAACGCGCCGCGCAGGCCTTGCTCGTACGCGAAGCACTGATGCTGATTCACGCCCACCGTCGCCAGGCACCCGAACTGGTCGATGGTGCTGAGGTCCAGCACCGGCCCCACGGTGGCGGGACAGTTTGAGGTCGAGGGCGGCAGCAGGCAGCCCCAGTCCGCGGGGCTGCCCGACAGCTTCTGGCAGATGTAGCGGGGGTCGTCGAAGAGCTGCTGGCACTCGAGATCGGTGTCGCAGTCGCGGCGACAGGTCGTGTTGATGCTGCCGTTCGGGTTCACGACGCACGAGGCGTTCTGGGCCTTGCGGCAGGTCCAGGTCCCTTGGTCGCCGCACTTGCCGAAGAGCGTGCAGTCGAGGCCGTCACACTGAGCCGACGTCGTGCACGCGACCGGCGCGCGCGCCTGGCAGCCCGGCGGGAACCCGTCGGCCGGCAGGGTGCTGAAGACGCCCTTGGTCGACTTGCCCTTGGCTTCGACCGACGTGCACTGCATGTCGGGTGTCACCACGGCGACGCGCGGGTCGATGTCGAAGTTCTCGGCGAGGATCGTTGAGAACGCCTTGAAGTTGTCTGTGAGCGCGACCTGCTCCTCGCACATGGACGAGGAGTTGTCGACGACCCAGAGGAAGTCGATCGGGATCGCGTCGCCGCTGCCGACGGTCTTGCGGACATGGACCGAGAAGGACTTCTCGAGCCCTGCGATCGGGATGTCGTTACACGCGCCGAGGGCGAAGGTCGCGGCGAGGATGCCTGCCGCCGCAGCCTGCTTGCTGAATCGCATCGAGAGCCTCCAAGTGGACCGACGGGAGCATACGCGGTCACGGTCGCCGGTGCCAGCGGTGCGGCGGGCCGCCGGGGTCGATCCTGCGCGCCGGGACATCACAGCCGAAGCAGCGCGGCGGCCGCGGCGACGCGGACGTGTTCGTCGAGGTCGTCGGTGAGCTCGAAGAGCAGCGCCTGGGTGCTGGACGCCTTCGACGCGCCCAACTGCTCGATCGCCGCGACGCGCACGAGCTTATCCGGGTCCTTGGCGAGCCCGGCCAAGAGCGCGTCGACCCGCGGCGCCTTGTCGCGCACCAGGCCTCGCAGCCCGACGACGCGCAGCTCGGGGCGCCGGGCGTTTTTGACCAGCTCTTCGTAGACGGGGCGGCGCGCGGGCTCGGGGAGGGTGGCGAGGGCCTCGACCGCGGCGGAGCGGAGATCGTCGCGGTCGGAGCTCAGGGCGAGCTGTAGGTGCGGCAGCATCTCCACCCCGTGTGCCGCGACCAGGGCCCGCAGGCTCGCCGGCTCGATCCACGACAGCGCACGGCGGAAGGGCTCGATCTGCCGTTTGGGGCCGAGATCCAGCAGCGCCAGCAGGGCGCCGCGGCGAACCTCCGGCGAGCGATCGGCCAGGAGCAGCTCGAGCAGCGGGACGGCCGCCTGGTGGTGCACCTGGGCGAGCGCGGCGACGGTGGCGGCGCGGACCTGGTCGTCGGGGTCGTAGATGGTCTGCTGGAGCACGGGCACCACCTCGGGCGTGCGGATGCGGCCCAGCACGGCGATGAGCGCCAGGCGGGTGTCGAGATCGGGCTCGTTGAAGAGCGCGTCGCGGATGGGGGTGATGCTCTCGGGCAGGCCGATGTCGGCCAGCGCGTGGGCGGCCTCGCGCCGGACCTCCACCGCGCCGTCGTGTAAGAGCGGGTGCAGGTCGCCCAGCGCCGCCCGGCCCTTGATCCGCCCGATGACGCGCACCGCGGCCGCGCGCTTGGACAGCTCCGTGTCCAGCAGGCGGGTCTCGAGGTGGCGAGCGAGGTTCGGATGCCCGGCGTGGGCGTAGACCGCGTAGGCGGCGCGGAGGAGCTCGACGCTGCTCGCGTCGTCTTCCACGATCGGCTTGAGGATGGGGAAGAGATCCTCGGTGGCGATCGGCTCCATCGCGCGGATGGCCTCCAGGCGGCGCGCCTCGTCGGTGCCCCCGGCGGCCGCCACCAGCAGCGACTTCCCGCGCGGGTTGCCTCGCTTGGCGAGCACCGTGGCGGCCTCAAAGGCGACCTTCTTGTCCTTGGAGTCCACAAAGGGCGCGATGAATCCCACGTCCTTCACCTCTGGGGACTTGGAGATCCGGTCCAGGACGCGGCTCTGGACCTCGGCGCTCTGCTTGGCCAGCACCTTGTCATAGAGCGGTATCGCGGCGGGTAGCGGCAGCTCGGGCAGGGCGCGCACGAAGGCCTCGCGAGCTCCGACCGCCTTGAGCTCGAGGCCCATGAGCATCCCGTCGATCAACAGGTCGCCGCCGGCCTGGACCAGCGCGTCGACCCAGCGCTCGGGGCGCGGGAAATCCTTGCTCTCCATCGCCTGCTTGATGACCGCCAGCGCCTGCTTGGTCCCGAGGGGTTCGAGCACCGGCAGCACTTCGGTTCGCGGGTTGAGGCGCTCGCTGGAGATCGCGCTGACGACCGCGGCCTCCCAGGACCGGTCACGGAGCTGAACCAGAGCGGAGATCGCCGCGCGTCGCACCTGCCACTGCTGGTCCTGCAACGCCTCCTTGAGCAAGGGGAGGGCGGTCTCTTTGGGCAGGTGGCCCAGGGCCTCGACGGCGGCGGCGCGCGTCGCGAAGTCGCCCGAGCGCACGGCGGCGGTCACGGTGGCGGACGCGCGCTGCTCCATCTCCGGCGGGAGGCGCGCGGCGGCGTGGGCGTGGGCGGCCAGGGCCAAGCCGAGCGCCACGACTCCAGACGCCAAGCGGCGCGGGACCTGAGAGCCGTCGCGGGCATGCTTCGGAACCATCGGGAAACTCCTCAGTAGACCCGCGGACGAAATACCGCGCGCGCCCTTCGTGTCAAGGAGGACGCGACCGCGCAGGCCGCGCCGGCAGCGCCCGAGGACGTAGGGCCCAGGGCCGAGGTTGCCGGGGCCTGGCCGCGCGTGCTACCCGCGATGGCTGCCCCTGTGAGAGGGTTCGGAGGCGAGCGTGAGACTGCTGCTGGTTCGGCACGGCTTGACGGAGTGGAACGCCACGGGGCGCAGCCAGGGCCACAGCGACATCCCGCTCGCCGAGGAGGGGCGCCGCATGGCCCGCGCCCTCGGGGCACGGCTCGGGCCGGTCAGCCTGGACCTGGCCGTGGCGTCCGACCTCTGCCGGGCGCGCGAGACCGCCGAGATCCTCGTCGGCCAGCGCGGGCTCGCGGTCGAGGTCTCGCCGGCTCTGCGCGAGCTGTCCCTGGGCGCCTGGGAAGGGCTGAGCTCCGACGAGATCGCCCGAGACCACCCCAAGGAGCGCGCCGACTGGGTGCGCTCTCCGTCGGTCGCCCGTCCGCCGGGGGGCGAGACCCTGAGCGAGCTGCAGGTCCGGGTGGCCGCCCATCTGGACGCGCTGGCTGGGCCACACGCGGGGCAGACCGTCCTGGTGGTCAGCCACGGCTACGCCATCCTCACGTACGTCTGCCACGTCCTCGGGCTGCCGCTCGACGCCTTCCGCAGCCTCTGGATCGACCCGACCGGGCTCACCGAGATCCGCTTCAAGGGCGAGCGCCGCAGCCTCCGCCGTCTCAATGACACCGGGCACCTCGGCGACGGGGCGTGATCCCGGGCGGATTCCGTCTCGGTTCCAAACAGGGTAGAATCCACGAACACCGGCCGTACAGGAGGCCCCAATGACGACCAAGACCGGCGATCCGCTCGTGCTGCTCTGCGAGCTTGAGAGCCTCAGCGACGCTCATTTGATCGGGGTCACGCTGGAGGAGGCCGGCATCGCCTTTCGTGTGGCCGAGCACTCGAGTCATGGCTTTAATGTCGCGTTTCAGCACAGTTGGGGGATGCTCTACGTGGACGCGGACCGGCTCGCGGAGGCCGAAGCGGTCGTGGCGGCGGTGCGCGTGGATGAGGCGATGGTCGACGGGGGCGACGACGCGACCGCCGAGGGGTGAGCTCGCCGGCCCTCGCTCTAGGAGCGCGAGACTAGCGCGAGGCGCTCCAGGGGTCGCGCGCGGCCTCGGCGCCGGTGCCGGCCTCCACGACGCCGAGGCGCGCGTCGAAGGCGATGAGCCCGTCCACGATGCCGCGGGCCAAGCGCTCTCGGTAAGCCGGGTCGACCAGGAGCATGCCCTCGTCGGCGTGGCTGAAGAAGCCGCACTCCACGACGATCGCCGGCATCTTGGCGCCCTTGAGGACGCCGAATCGCGCTTGGCGCACGCCGCGCACCCGCGCGCCGGTCCGCGCCTGAAGGCCAGCCACGACCAGCTCGGCCAGCACCTGCGACGCGATGTGCGCCGCCCCGAGCTCGGCGTCCCGCGCGATCTCCTCGGCCGCCTGAGTCCCCACGGGCGCCACGGGGGGGTGCTCGCCGTACGCGCGCTCCTCGGCCTCGACGAGCTCACGCCCGGCCCCCTCGTCGTCCGCCGGGGCGAGAAACCACGTCTCGACGCCTGAGCCCTGGCCGAAGGGGTCGGCGTTGAGGTGGACCGAGATGAAGACGTCGGCGTTCCAGCGGCCCGCCAGGTCCGAGCGCTCCCCGAGGCCC
The DNA here is from genome assembly GCA_964577445.1 of uncultured Myxococcales bacterium. Classification (GTDB taxonomy): domain Bacteria; phylum Myxococcota_A; class UBA9042; order PHBI01; family JACKFB01; genus JACKFB01. Next base: position 2,514 of record CAZNZH010000175.1, on the reverse strand, counting down.
AGCGGCCGGTCGTCGCGGCGCGTGAGCCGCGGTCTGGCGGTGGTCTCCTCGGCGACGATCCGCGCCACCCGTGTGGCGATATCGAGGGTCGCCTCTTTTTCCCAGGTGCCGTCAACACCCAAGCAGCCGCGGTTTTCCCCGCCGTGGCCCGGGTCGATAGCGATCAGGCGGAGCGCGCGCATGGCGTGTCGGGCGGGCGGAGCAGCCGCGGCTGGCTCGGGCGGCGGCGCGCTGAGCGCGATGGCGGCGAGCAGCGTGGCGGTGGCGACGATCATGGCGGAAGCGTCAGCCCGCACACCCCGGAGGTCCAGAAATGCGGCCCAACGACTCACCGCGTGGCCCGCGGGGCGCGTTGACACCCCGCTCGAACGCGTGCTACGCCGCCAGCGCGGATGGGTAGCCAAAGACGTAGGTTTTTGCTCCTCGCCATCCTCCGACCCTCACCCCCCACCGAAGAGGCAGACCATGAAGTATGTGGTCATCTTGGCGTTGCTCAGCGCCGCGTTCTCGATCGGAGCGTGCGGCGCGAGCCGTCAGTCCGGCATCTGCGGAACCCTGTCGCCGGACAGCTCGGTCACCGGCGACCCGAAGGCCCTCGAGGCCGAAGGCGACGCCGCCTGGGCGCAGCGAGGCGATGAGGCCCAGCTCCGCGCGGCGATCAGCGCCTGGAAGCGGTCCCTCGCGCTGGATCCCAGCAACGCCGCCCTGCGGGTGCGCCTGGCCCACGCCTACTACTTCCTCGCCGATGGGTACCTGCGGTTCGACGACACGAAGCAAGCCGAGATGCTCCAGTCCTTCCGCGACGGGACCAACGCCGCGGAGGTCGCCCTCGGCCAGCAGTACCCGAAGTTCAAGGCCAAGTTCTGCTCCCGCCAGCCCTTCGAGTCCGCGCTGCAGCAGCTCGACAAGGGCGCCATCCCGGCGATGTATTGGTACGCGACCAACCTCGGGAAGTACGCGCTCGCCACCTCCATCGTCGAGGTGCTCAACCAGAAAGACCGCATCAAGGCGCTCATGGACCTTGTGAAGGAGCTGGACCCGTCCTTCAGCTACTGGGCGGCGGATCGCTACTTCGGCGCGTTTTTTACCAAAATCCCGTTTCCAAACGGGGACTTGCCGCTCAGCGCCAAGCACTTTCAGACCTCGATCGAGCACGCGCCTGAGTACCTGGCGACCAAGGTCCTCTATGCCGAGTTGAACGCGCTGAAGGCCGGCGACCGCGCGACGTTTGAGCGGCTCTTGAAGGAGGTCATCGAAGCGGACCCGACCGCCACCCCCGAGCTGGAGCCCGAGAATCGAGTCGAGCAGCACAAAGCGAAGCTGCTGTTGGACGAAGTCGACGTCTACTTCCCCGAGGGCTGAATGGGGGCGGGGGCGGCTCGTCGGTGCAGCGCCCGCGCGGTTCGGGGCACCTGCCCGGCGTCGGGCGCCATTTCCGATGGAGACAACGATGCGCAACCTTTTGACGATCGGCCTTGTCGCCTGCTGCCTCACGTTGGCCGCGGGCACCTCCCATGCCCAGGAGGCGACCCTGCGCATCGGGAGCGTCGCGCCCACGGGGACGCCGTGGTCCGCCCTGCTCGCCAGCCTGAAGAGCCGAGTGACCGCGGAGGCCGGCTCGCGCATCGACGTCAAGCTCTACCTGGGCGGGAAGCTCGGCAGCGAGGGCAGCCTCGTCAGCCGATGCCAGAAGGGCTCGCTGGGCGGCATCGCGGTCTCGGTCGGGGCGTTGGGTGCGGCGGTCCCCGAGCTGTTCGCCCTCGAGCTGCCCTACCTGTTCGACAGCTACAAGCAGGCGGACAAGGCGCTCGACGCCTCGACGGACGCGGTGCGCAGCCTGCTGGCGGCCAAGGGCTTCGTCTTCTATATGTGGGGCGAGAACGGCTTTCGGGAGTTCGCCTCGAAGGAGAAGTTCTTCGTCACGCCCAGCGACCTCGCCGGACAGAAGATGCGCTCGCAACCGGCGATGCCCCACGTCGAGATGTACCGCGCGTTGGGCGCCAGCGCGTCGACCATCGCGGTCGGTGAGGTCAGCTCGAGCCTCGCGAGCGGCGTGGTCAACGGGTACGACAACACGCTGCTCTACGCCTACGCCACGCAATGGCACAAGGAGATCAAGTACGTCACGATCTCCGACCACATCTATCAGGGCGCCATCGTGGTGTACTGCAAGCCGTGGTTCGATACGCTCCCGGCGGATCTTCAGGCCATCGTGATGAAGGTGCCCGAGGGCGAGACGACCCGGGGTCGTGCGGCCGTGCGGGCGATGAACACGCGCCTGCTCAAAGAGTACGAGAAGGACGGGGTGAAGATCCGCACGCTCACCTCGGCCGAGAAGGCCGCGTTCGCGCGCGCCACCGCAGGGGTCGCCACCAAGTTCTTGGCCGAGACGACCCCCGCCGGGCGCGCCCTTTACGAGATCCTCAAGAAGAGCCGCTGACAGGGACTGTATGGGCGAGCCTGAACCCCAAGCGGCCCGCCCGCTGGCGCGTCTCGACGCGCTGACCTACGCGG